>CALDLU010000185.1:0-2750 GCA_937915245.1 uncultured Clostridia bacterium
TTGCACTGATAGTTATTTTAATTTTGATGTTCGTAACTTTTTCATTACTTGCAAAGCCTGTAAAAAAAGTTGAACAAGCAACAAAAAAACTATCTTTTGGAGAAGTGAAAGATAATATTAACATTGGTGGGAATAAGCAATTCTTGGAGATAGAAAATTCATTAAACAAAATAAATGACTCTTTTAAGAAAAAAGATGAAATGATTAGACAAACAAATCTTGAATATCAAAAAATAGTACCAAAACAAATTTTAAAATTTTTGGGTAAAAAAAGTGTTTTGGAACTTGAATTAGGTAGCCAAGTAAAAAAAGTTGCAACAACTTTGTTTTGTAGCATAAAAAATAAGGGTGAAATTTCGCAAAGCGTTTCTCTTGAAGAAAATTTTAACTATATAAATTCATACCATAGTGTAGTTTCTCCAATAATAAGAAAGTTTGGGGGATTTATTGATAAATATATAAATGATGGCATTTTTGCAGTATTTGCCAGTCCAGAAAGTGCATATTCTTGTTGTTTGCAAATAACAAAAACTATTAATCAAAAAAACTTGGAGCAAAATAACAGTTTGGCAATAGAACTTTCGCTTGCAATTCATACAAGTGAGATAATATTTGGAGTTGTTGGTGATGAAACACAAAAATCGCCAACAGTAATTTCAAATAGTATTGATATATTAAACAAAATAAATGACATAAATAATGTTTTTGGTTCAACTCTTATTGTAACAAAAGACTTTTTGAGTAATTTGCAATCGTCATACAAACTTATGTACAGATATATAGGGAATGTTGGAGTTGATGATAGCAAAGATATATTATCAATTTTTGAATGTTTAGATATTTATCCAAGACAAAAAAGAGATAAACTCACAAAATGCCACATTGAATTTGAAAATGCTGTTAGATATTATGTTAATGGTAAATATGAACTGGCAAGAGATATTTTTGAAAGAGTTTATAAAAAAGAAAAAGATGATAAAGTATGCTATATCTTTTATAATAAGTGCTGTGAAAATCTAGATGGTAAGTGTATAAATTTACACGAGTAATCTTTTGCACAATATTAGCATAAAATAATGCTAGGAAGTGTTATGTTAACAAGTTCATTTTTGGAACTTAGGTGCAAAGAAGTTGTAAATGTTGTCGATGGCAGAAAGTTGGGGCATATAGTCGACATTATTTTTGATTTGCCAACAGGTCAAATAACGGGATTAGTTGTTCCAGGTGATAAAAACTTTTGGAATGTTTTTAAAGGTGGCAGTGAAATATTTATACCATATAATCAAATATGCAAAATAGGTGATGACACAATTTTGGTTGAACTTTATTCAAACACAGGAAGAACTAATAACACAATCACTTTTTCAAAAGATACAAAAAAGGATTAAATACTTGTAGACAATTAGATATTTTTATTGTATAATACATTATATTGCGATGGAGAAAACAAATGAAGTGCATATATTGTGGTAATGATGAAAGTAAAGTAATTGACTCAAGATTGTCAAATGAAACAAATTCAATAAGAAGAAGAAGGGAGTGTCTTGCCTGTAAAAAGCGTTGGACTACATATGAAACTGTTGAAACATCATCAGTTTTGGTTATAAAGAAAAATGGAGCAATTCAACCATTTGACAAGAACAAACTAATAAATGGAATATTAAAAGCGTGTGAAAAAAGACCTGTTGGACTTGTTGAAATTGAAACAATAGCAAACGATATTGAAAAAGACTTAAAAGATAATATGGTTTCAGAGATTGAATCTGTAAAACTTGGTGATATGGTTTTAAATATGTTAAAACCTTTGGACAAAATAAGTTATGTTCGTTTTGCTTCTGTTTTTAAACAATTTGAAGATACAAGCAAATTCATTGAGTTTTTGCTTAAAGATTAACATATAAAAATATTAGTCTTCATACATTATTGTATGGAGATTTTTTTAACTTTAGATAATGCAAAACTAAAGAAAGAATATAAAATTGTGAACCTTTGTAAAAATATAGATATAAGCACAAAAACAAGGTTATATGAACTTGGTTTTTTACCAAACCATAATGTTAAAGTTGTGTCAAAATCAATTAGTCAAGGTGTTTTGCTTGTAGAAATAAATTCTGTTGTATTATCAATACGAAAAAATGAAGCAAGTTGTGTGGTGGTAAAATGAAAGAAATTTTGTTTATTGGAAACCCAAATGTTGGTAAAACAACTTTGTTTAATACACTAACATCATCAAATGCAAAAACAGGTAATTTCCATGGTGTTACTGTTGATGAAAAGATAAAAACGGTAAAGTTTTACGGAACTGAATTTAAGTGTGTAGATTTACCAGGAATATATAGTATGACACCAAATTCTTATGAAGAAGAAGTTAGTATAAATTATATTTTAAATCATCAAGATGCCAATATAGTTGTTGTTGCTCAAAGTAATGCCTTACAAAAAAATTTATTACTTCTGTATGAATTATGTGAACTTGAAAGAAACATAATCTTGTTTGTAAACAAAATGCCAAAAGGTGGAATAATTGATGTAAAAAAGCTTGAAGAAAACTTAAAAATTAAAGTCATTTTTGCAAATGCAAAAAACAAAAATGAAACTGAAAAATTAAAAGAATATATATTTCAAAATAATTTTTATAATAACAAAATTAATATAAAATTAAATTCAAATTTATTAAATCTAAAAAATAAAATACCAAATAATAATTTATCAAAAAATATGCTTGAGTTCTTTGTTTATAAGGCATACAG
>CALDLU010000186.1:0-3467 GCA_937915245.1 uncultured Clostridia bacterium
CACCGAGATCTACACTCTTTCCCTACACGACGCTCTTCCGATCTAGATATAACATCAAATTTCACAAACAATTCTTATAGTTTCGCAATGCCAAAATATGATGTTAATATTGAACTTGAATATAAGAAAATTAATTATAAGATAACTACAGAAGTTATAAATTCTGGCACACTTATTGTTAAAAATGAATTAGGAAAAGAAATAAATACTGCAAATTATAATCAAAATATAGAAATTTTTTATAGTTCAGAAGATAATTATATATCAAAATTATATTATATTGACGACATGGGTCAAAAAACTAATATTGAGATTAATGATGGCAAATCTGTATTATCAATGCCAAATAAAAACATAAAAATAGTTGCAGAATTTAACAAATTAGATTTGAATGACTTTTTAGTTTGGTATAATGATGACACAATGACTTATGAAATCAGTTATTATAGTGGCAAAGATACCATCGTTAATATTCCACAATATTTGCCAAAATATGGAAAAGTTTATTCTTTAACAAAAATAAGGTCTTTTACTTTTTCAGATAATGCTTATATTGAACAAGTTAATATTATTTCAAATGAAAAAAATCAACCAATAGTAATTGGTTCATACGCATTTAATAATTGTATTAATTTAAAGATAGTTAATGCAAAAGGTTTATCTGTTATTGAAAAAAACGCATTTGAGAAATGCAATTCATTAAAAAATATAAGTCTGGAAAATGTAACAGAGATTGGTTCAAATGCTTTTAAAGATTGTGAATCAATTACAAATATTAATCTTGAAAATTGTAAAACATTTGAAAAATATGCTTTTTATGGATGCACAAGTTTAATTTCAGTAACATTAGGTGAAAATATTATAATAATTCCAAATAATGCATTTAGTTATTGTGAAAATTTGGAAGATATTAATTTAAATTTTGTTAAAGAGATTGGAGAATATGCTTTCTATTGTTGTGAAAATTTACAACAAAGTTGTATTAGCGATAATTATATCATAAAAATAAGTGATTATGCTTTTGCTAATTGCAAAAGTCTTCAAGAATTTTATTTCCCACAATTAGAAATCTTGGGCAGTAATTCATTTGGTGCTTGTGACAATATTGAGTTTGCAGATTTGTCAAAATTAAAACAAATTGGCAGTTATCCATTTTTATTTGTAAGTAGAGTGATATTAGGAAGTTCTCAAATCTTAAATAACGAAACATTGGAAATCTCATATTCACTTTCATATGTTTATGTGGATAAAGATTTTGATGCAACAAATAATGTATATTTATCAAAATTCAAGTATAATAAAGAGTTTGGTGATTATATAGTTTACTCAAAATATAGTTTGTACATTGTAAACTTTGTTAAAGAAAATGGAGATGTTATATCAAGTCAATTAAGTGAAGTATCAAATAATATTGATATACCACAATTTATAAATGAAAATGGTACAATTTATTTAATAAAATATTGGATTAACAAAGCAAATAATTATGTATACGCTAGTGATAAAATTGAATATATATACGAAGATACAACATTTATTGCAATCTATAAAAGCCATAAAGTAACATTTAAAACAGAAAGTGGATTTATAATTTCACAAGATGATTATTACTATGATGATAAAATTGATGTTCCAAAAAATGTCACAATAAATGGTATTTGTGCAGATATTAAATCTTGGAAGATGGAAGGGACAGACAAAACGATAAGTCCAAGTTATATTTCAAAAATATATAAAGATACAACTTATATTGCAATCTTTGAAAAATATAAAGTTACATTCAAAACAAGTAATTGGGCAGTACTTTCCAGTAAAGAATATTCTTGTTTTGAAAATATAGATGTTCCACAATATGAAATTATTAATGGAGAATCTGTAAAAATTAACAAATGGAAAGATGTGTCAAACTCAAATATAATAAATGCAAATGATATAAAAACAACATCAAAAAATGTAACATATGTGGCAGTACTTGATACTTATCTTGTTACATTTAAAACAGAAAGTGATGAAATTATATCTCAAAGAGAATATACAATAAAGCAAAATATTGTAGTTCCAAGATATGCAACTATTGATGGTAAATATGTTTTAATATCAAAATGGAGAGAAGAAGGCACTCAAAATATATTAAACTCAGCAGATATAAAAACAACAAATAAAAATATAGTTTATATTGCAGTAATTGAAGGAACACAAGAAAAAACATATAAAATTAATTATTACTATGGTTATGATTTTGACAATTCAGGAAAAGTAAATGATGCAGGTGATTTGATATATAGTCAAAATTTAAAAGAAAATGAAACAATAGTTTTGAAAGAGTTTACACATAGCTACAAAAAAACAATTGTTTTGCCAATCATTTCTAAAAAGAGATTTGATGGGTCAAATAAATTTGGAATGGAAAATATCTTTTTAAAACGAAATGATTTTGTATTTTATCCACGAAGGAACTTAAAAATTGTAATTACATACGAATATACTTTTGAAAAATGGGATAAAGATTTGGCAGGTAAAACCCCGAATGACATCAAAGAAATATTTGACAGTAATAATGAACTAGAAATCAATGCATTGTATAGTTCTGAAATTGTTAGTATAAGAATAATAAGGTTGCCATTCTTTCCATTTATAAGATTTATACCAATTGAAATTGAGCCAATACCAAATGACCCAATAGGTGATATAATAATTCAAGATGAATATAAAGATTTAATAAAATATGAAGAATTTGATATATAAAATAAAAAAAATCTGGCAATATATGTCAGATTTTTTTATTTTGATTATTCTAAATAATAGTTTCAATGATATTATTACATAGTTTTTGAGTTAAAATTATCAACGATTTTTTGTGCAACAGGTAAGTCTGCGCCAGCCCATTCGAGTTTTAATAAATCTTTTGGGTTAACCCATTTAAGTGCTTTATGTACATTCATTTTTAATTCTTTGCTAAGTAATTTGCAATTATATACAGCCATTGATAGGTGAAAATCAGGATAATCATGTTCAACTTGATAAAATTTGTCTTGAATTTGAACCTTTATTTCAAGTTCTTCTCTTAATTCTCTTTCAAGTGCTTGAATATTGTTTTCTCCAATTTCCAATTTTCCACCAGGGAATTCCCATTTAAGTGAAGTATATTCATATTTTCCTACTTCTCTTTCAGTGCATAAAATTTCGCCTTTTTCGTTATAGATAATTCCAGCGACAGTTACAATTTGTTTCATATTTTTCCTTCCTTTTGTTTACAATCGTATTATAGCATACAGTTTTTTATTTGTAAATAGTTTTTTAAAGATTTTTATAGTTTTTTATAGTTTTAATAAAAAATAAATAAGTTTATTAAGGTTTGTTTTAAAAACTATTGAGAAAAACTTGAAAATGTCAGCAAGGTTTGATATACTAATAACAAAGGATATGAGAAACTGTGAACGATAAGCAATTTGAAGAAGAAATCGCAT
>CALDLU010000187.1:0-4897 GCA_937915245.1 uncultured Clostridia bacterium
TTATCATATCTTCATTAACGCCAAAATCTTCATAAATTAATTTTGTGTCATCAACCATTTTTAAACCATTAACAAGTTGGCTGAAATTTTCTATTTGAGCTGGTATTTGCGTTATTTGTTCATTTAGTTGAGAGATTTTTGTGTTAATACTTGCAATTTTGGTAGAGTTTTCGGTGCTTTTTGATGTATTTTGAGAAACTGAACTAGAAAGACTATCAACTGTTGTTTTGCAATTTGTTAATTCTTGAGATATTGAATTTAATTCTTGTTCAATTTCACTTTTTGTGTTTTGAGATGAATTACTAATTGATTTTTCTAGTGATTTTAATCTTTTTTCAAGTTCTTCACAATCAACTCTTAATTTTCTTAAACTATACTCAAAATTTTCTTTCATTATATTTCTCCTTTTATTTTTGTGTTATAGTTCTTGGGCATAAATAGTTTATTAGGTCATTTTTTGTATTTCAATAAACAATGCCATAAATATTAAAAAAGACAAGATAATTATCTTGTCTAATACAAATTTTACTTTTTTGAAAGTTTGTTAATTAATTTATATGCTTGTTTCCAATTATTTAGTTTATAACAATCAAAATCAAGTGGAATATTTTGATTATGAGATGCTTCCATTAATGCTGTTTTTATGCCTTGATTATTAATTTGTCTTAATGTGTCAATTCTATCATCAATAAAAATATCTATGTTTTTTTCTTTTACAATTTGAGATTTGTCAAAATATCCTGTCAAAAGTTCATCATATGGTATTTTATATTTATTAAACCAATCAACTGTCATTTTTACAGGTTCTTTATTCCAAGGAACTTTTCTTGCTGTGATAATAATGATTTTGTGTCCTTCTTTTTGAAGTTTTGTTACATACTTTTTAACTCCAAGTCTTGGTTTTGCTTCTATCATTAAAAAATCAAAATCTTGGTCAAAGTATTGTTGACATTCTTCGTTTGTCCAGTTCACCATTTTCATATAGTCATTTGTCTTTTTATCAACAATTTTGTAGGGCATATTGTTATCTTTTAAATACTTTTTAAGGTGCTTATGTTTTGCTTTTATTAGTCTTGTTAAAGTGTCATCAATATCTATACCAATATTCATAAATTTCTCCAATAGAAAAAGCATAAGACAAATAAAAAATCTTGTCAATAAAATTTTTAAAATCATTGACATTATGTGATTTATTTTGTATACTAAACAACGAATTAAGAACTAAAAGTGGGTGAAAAAGAATGACAGTTGTTAAAGTTGGCGAAAACGAAAACATTGAAAGTGCAATCAAGCGTTTCAAAAGAAAATGTCAAAAAGATGGCATAATCGGAGATATTCGTAAAAAAGAAGCATACAAAAAACCATCAGTTGCAAAGAAAGAAAAATCAGAAGCAGCAAGAAAACGCGCAAGAAAAAGAATGTAATATTAAAAGTTCAAAGTGAAAACTTTGAACTTTTTTTATACACAAATTAACATTAAAAAATATATTTTTGGCAACTAAAAAATGGCATTTAATAATGTTTTCTTATTATTCGACTTTATTATTAATTATGTGCAAATATATGTCAAAAGTAGTGTCATTTAAACAATCTTTTTATTACAAATTTTGTCATAATTTTACTATACTATACCTGATAGGAGAGAATTATGGACGGTAGAGATATGCTTAAAGAACTTGCAAAAAGAGCAAAGAATAGGTTGTCAGGAAAACAAGGCAAAAAACAAGATAATATTAGGTACATAAATCAAAAAAATGTTATAGAAACTGTGCTTATAAAAGAAGATAGAGCGTTCAATCAAAAAGTGAAAGAAATTGTTGAAAAAGATAGCATTTGCCCACTAAATGAGTTGATAAATTTTGCATATTATAAAACTCTTTCAACGGAACAAAAGGAAAAATATTTTATTGACCTTGCGTTAAAATATAGGAAAGAAAAAGAGAGAATATTGCAAGAAAAATATAAACAACTTAATGCTTAATATTTGCTATAAAAATGCTATTGTGTTAAAATATTCTCGTTATGGAAATTTTACAAGGCTTAAATGAAGTTCAAAAAGAAGCACTACTCACAACCGAAGGTGCAGTGCTTGTAACTGCAGGTGCAGGAAGTGGAAAAACAAAACTTTTAACACACAGAATTGCACATCTAATTTTTGATATGGGTGTTTCTCAAAACAGTATTTTGGCTGTTACTTTTACAAATAAAGCAGCAAAAGAAATGGCTGAAAGAGTTAGCAAACTTATTGGGCAAGAAACAAGTGTTTGGATTTCAACATTTCACTCAATGTGTATAAGAATTTTAAGAGAATATATTGAATCTTTAAATCAAGGGTTTAACAGATATTTCTCCATATATGATGAATCAGACAGTGAAAAGTTATTAAAGCAAGTTATTGCAGAATGTAATCTACCACCAGAAGAACAAAAGCATTATGCTGGCGTTATAAGTTATTGTCAAAATGAAAATATGGACATATATGAATATGTTAAAAATAGACCACTTGATGACAAAGAACTTATTGCAGTTTATGAAGGTTATGAAAAAGCATTGGAGAAAAATAATGCACTTGATTTTGACCATTTGCTAACAAAAACATATGAGTTGTTATCAAGCAATAAAAATGTGCTAAATTACTATGCAAACAAATTTTGGTATATATTTGTTGATGAGTTTCAAGATACAAACAAGGTTCAATATGACATTGTAAAATTACTTTCTAGTGTGCATCATAATATTTTTGCTGTTGGCGATGAAGACCAATGTATTTACACTTGGCGTGGGGCAAATTTTAGAAATATTTTTAATTTTAAAAATGATTTTGCACCAGTAAAACTTTTCAAACTTGAACAAAATTATCGTAGTACAAAAAGTATACTAGACAAAGCAAACTTGGTTATAAAAAACAATAATGAAAGATTTGACAAAGTGCTTTGGACTGATAATAATGCAGGTGAAGTTGTTGAAAGTTTTGAATATTTTGATGAGCAACAAGAAGCAGAAAATGTTATTTCAAAAATAATAAGATTAAAAAGCAAAGGTTACAAATATAGTGATATTGCAGTGCTTATGCGTATAAATGCGTTAAGTTTGCCTTTTGAAAAGAAATTTTTAAGTTATAATATACCTTACAGAATTTATGGTGGGTTCAAATTTTATGAACGCCAAGAAATTAAAAATATAATTTGTTATTTAAGATTATTTTCAAATCCAGAAGATGAAATTTCTCTCACAAGAATAATTAATTTCCCAAAAAGAGCAATAGGAGATGTTGCTGTTCAAAAATTAAAAGAATATGCAAAAGATAGAGAAAAGACTTTGCTTGAAGGAATGATTAATCTTTACAATAATAGTTTGGATAACAGTGCGCTTTACAGCAAGATAAAGGGATTTGTTGAAACTTATTTACAACTCAAAGAAGATTTACCAAAACTTCCACTTGATGAGTTTTGCAAGGAAGTAATAGATAAGTTTGAAATAAAGTCTGCATATACCGAACAAACAGAAGAAAATGCTTCAAAACTTATGAACATTGATGTGTTTGTAAATTCAGTTAGAGATTTTGTTCATGAAAATGGTAATGATGACACACTTGGAGAATTTTTGGAAAGCATAACTCTTGAAAGCGACCTTGATTTTATGGGTGAAGATGACACAGTTACACTTGCAACAATTCACAGTGTAAAAGGTCTTGAATTCAAAGTTGTTATATTGGTTGGACTTGAAGAAGGTATTTGTCCACTTTCAAGAAGTTTTGATTCAAATGGTGCATTGGAAGAAGAAAGAAGGCTTATGTATGTTGCAATGACAAGAGCAAGAGAACGCTTGATTTTAACTCATGTTCAAACAAGATATTTACATGGCAAGCGTTCATTTATGGAGCCAAGCAGATATATTGAAGAAGCAGACCTTAGTAGCCCAGTTAAGCCAAAACAGAATAATTTTTCAGACTTCTATGCAAATGACTATTCAAATAATTATAGAGAATATAATCAACACAAACCATATAAACAAACAGTTAAAGTTAGTTCGTTTACAAATAATATAAATGGATATACTTCTGCTAAGAGTATATTAAACGAAGAAGAAGAAAAGCAAAAGGTTGACACATCAAAATACAAGGCAGGGCAAGTTGTAAATCATCCAAAGTATGGAAAGGGTAAAATTGTTGCTATTGTTGATAATGGAGAATGTGGGGAAATTATGTTTGATAATTTTGGCAAAAAGACTTTGATATTAAGCATTGCACCACTTGAAATTTTGGGAGAATAATTTATGGAAGAAATGAAACAACTTGTTGATTTACTTAATAAATATGCGTATGATTATTATGTATTAGACAAACCGACAATATCTGATGGCGAATATGATAAACTGTATGATAAACTTTCAAAAATGGAAAGGGAAACAGGTGTTATATTGCCAAATTCTCCAACACAAAGAGTTGGTGATGTTGTTTTGGAGAATTTTCAAAAGGTTGAGCATAAAGTAAGATTATATAGTCTTGACAAATGTCAATCTTTGCAAGAATTAAATTCTTGGGTAAGTTCAATGCAACAAAAATCAAACAAACAAAAGTTTACATTGGAATATAAATTTGATGGATTAACTATTGTTTGCACTTACAAAAATGGACTTTTTGTGTCTGCTGCCACTCGTGGTAATGGACAAGTTGGTGAAGATGTTACAGCACAAGTAAAAACTATAAAAAGTGTTCCACTTAAAATTGAATACAAAGGCGAATTGATTGTTCAAGGTGAAGGTATTATAACAATATCTAACCTTAAAAAGTTCAATGAAAAATATCCAAAAGAAGCATTAAAAAATGCTAGAAATGCAGTTAGTGGTGCAATAAGAAATCTTGATTCAAAACAGACTGCAAAAAGAAATCTTGACT
>CALDLU010000188.1:0-1200 GCA_937915245.1 uncultured Clostridia bacterium
ATAATTTTAGATTAGATATCCAAAATCTTTTTCCGCATTGCGCTGTATTCTTCTTCACTAATAACTTTTTGGTCAAACATTTCTTTGGCTTTTTGAAGTTGAAGCATTTTTTTTGTCCATATTATCTTGAATTCCAAAAATCTCTTTTGTTCCATCAACAACTTCTTTTGATGAACTTTTAACAGTCTCGCCTAAGGTTTTGTTTTGACCCTCCACATTTCCATTTGCAACATCACTGATATAGTTATTTGCAAGGATAATGCATACCAAGGCAATGATAAAACCTATCAATGTTGACAACAAAACAATTGCAAAGAAAACTCCCCAGCCAAATATTTTTGATTGATTTTGAACAAGAAATTCATTGTCCATTTTTGATGCTTGACTATAAATTTTGAAAACTTTCAATTGCAAGCATGCAATAACGACCACCAATGGCAAACAGAGCGCCAACATCAAAATGCCAAATTCAAACTGTATGCCTGCTATCATTGAAATGCCAAATGCCAAAATAGGAATAACACCAACAAAATTGATGATGACTGAAATTAAACTTAAAATTTTTACAATGGTGAAGTGAATTTTTGTAAATTGTTTCATATAAAACTCCCTGTATTTATTGAACACTTGCTGATTATTTGCCTGTCAAATTCAAGTGCTTTGTTTATGCGAATATTTTCACCTTAAAACAAATTAAAATAAAATTATAAATAAATTTCAATATAAATTGCAACTCCACAAAAGAAGCAACACTTAAAATTATATTTTATGTGTATTATTCGCAATGATAAATTAAACTTGCTAAGCATATTTTTTTTAGCAAAAAAACAACATTAGCAAAAATTTTATGTATATTATTTGCAATGATAAATTAAACTTGCAAAACGAACAAAGTCAGCAAGCATCTTCGGGCTTTTGCTGACATTTTTTGTTATATTGTTGGAAATGTGATTGTTGGAACTGTATCGCCATATGTGTAAGTGTATATATCTTCCCCAAGTAAACTACCTGTTGATGATACATCATTTAATTCCATTTTACTTACAACAAAATCCATTGATGCAGTAATTGTGGCTTCATAGTTCCATGTTGAAGGTCCCATATTCACACCATATGTAAATTTTAGAACATATTCTCCATTTACAATTTGAACTGTACCTTTTGTTCTTGTGTCATTACCTTTTATTGCATACCACATAA
>CALDLU010000189.1:0-11049 GCA_937915245.1 uncultured Clostridia bacterium
AACATCTATCTCACCTACTATAACCCTTTCTCCTGTTACTATATTTTCACAGTAAATATATTTATTTTCTATAAAGAATTTTAAGCATTTTGCTACTTTTATTTCTACTATATCAAGCATTCTTTTCTTCATTATTTAATTCCTTTAATGCTTTATTCATAATATTTCTAATTGCTTTTATATGCTCTATAAGTAGTTCCTTATCTCCACTTTGAATTTGAAATATTTCATATGCTGCATATGCTGTTAGATTACTGTTATTTGATAAAATTTTTATAACTAATGACTTTGCAACTTTTACTACATCACTCATTATTTTTGCCCTTGAGTATTGCAATATTTATTTCAGCAATATCGATTATTGCATCACCAGAATATATTATCTCGTGAGTTGGTTTGTAAAATTCTTTTATTTGATTTATATCTTTTCGATTATGTGCTATTGCATCTTTAATTCTTTTTTTTAATGTGTCATTCTCTTCTTTTAATTTCCAATATTGAATTTCAAAATCTTCTAAATGGCATAGCATCTTAAATTTTGCTTTTGCATTTTCATCCTTATATTGACCTTTTGAAAGACATCTTGCTTTCATTTCTTCCTTTAATCTTGTTTCTTCTAATGTTAATAGTTTCATTATATTTTCTCCTTTAAAATATTTTCTATTTTTATTAATACTGGTTCTATTGCTTCTATTTCAATATCTGTGTATTCAGTAAACCCTTTGTTTTCTTTGCAATAAATTTTATAATCATTTATTTTTTCAATTGCTTTATCTATTCTAGTATCTAAGCCAACCAATTCATCATATTGCTCATGTATCGTTTCTTCTTTTCTTTCACAACTTCTGCGAAGATATTCAACTTGTTCTTCTAGTTGTTTGTTATCTTCTTGTAATTCAAAAATCATGTCATTAGTTGTTTTTGTATCATTTTCTAAACAAAAAACACCATTTTTCATATATAATTGTTTTACTTTCCAATAGTCTAGCAAATCCTGCTTAACATTTTCTGAAACTGAATTTGATAATTCTATAATATTCTCTATTAGTTTTTCTTTAGTTCTTGCTTTCATTCTGACACCTCTTTTAATATATCTAAATTTTTAGTAGTAATTTCATCCTGTGAATATACATAGTCACTATCATTAATCATTTGGTTTAATTCTATCAGTTTATCAATTACTTTCTTTTGATTTTTGTTTGTATCTAATAAGTTAAGAAATTTTGTGATAGCATTTGCTTTTGATAATCGTTTTTCATCATCATAAACACTAGATTTTAAGCAATTTTCTTTCATTTCTTTTAACAATTCTATATCTTCTTTAGTTATAATTAATTCTTTTTTCATTATTCTTCCCTTCTTTTTTAGTTGTTCAATAACCCCATTTACTAATTCTTTTACTTTTTCACCTGTAATATCGTAATCACTTAACCTTAATTTTTCTTGTATATATCCGCCGAGTTTAACATCATCGGTTCCAAATCCATAACTAGACCAATGAAGAATACTTACGAATAAATTATTAGCCTTAATACCACCTTGGAATAGCCCATATTTCTTAATCCCTAAAGTGAAAATAATATCAAAGTGAGTACTATCTTCATCAGTCCAACCAATACCTACACTTTCGCCTTTTATTAAATGTTTTGCTATTTCGAAATAAGTATCTTCACCATTAATAATTTCACCATATATGTCTGTGTTCATTATTTCTTCACCTCATAACTCATTAATCTATATTGGGCTCTTGTTATAACATTTCTAATTTCTTCATTATAGAACCCCATAAACCTATCCCCATATTCACAATAAACCATAGTACTTGGTTCTTTCTTTCTGTTTTTTTCGATTATTTCTACTACTTTATACCCATTAACAAAATCATTTACTTTAACTAGGTCGATTATATTATCACTTTTTTTGATTATTTCACCGTCACATATAGAGTATCCTTGGTCTATTCCATATACATCACCATCATAATTCTTGCCATAATATTGAACTATTTTTGCAATTTCATCACAATTGTCGCTATAATTTCTCTTATATCTCACATATTGATTTATCTCCATAATTCACATCTCCTTTATATATTCCAACAGCCTTTGTATTTTTCTATCATAACCATAGCATTTCTTTGCTTTTGATTTTAATACTTTGACTTTGTTTAATAATTCTATAACTTGTTCTTTTGTCATTAATTGCCACCTAAAATTAAATCACTAACTTTATATTCAAGTTTATTGTTATTTCTTGTTACATTATTTATGTATCTACGAGTTGTAGCAATAGATTTTTGGTGTAAAACTTGTTGAATATCAACAATATTAGCACCACTATTGTAACTAATTGTAGCCATTGTTCTTCTTAATGTATGGCAAGATACCCAATCTTTTTCTATTCCAAATCTTTTGAATATGTTTTTAACAATTAATCTAATTGTTTTATTTGATACTCCACCGCCATTATTGTTATTACTTGTAGAAACAAATATATAACCACTTGTTCTTTCACCAACATAATTTTTAATATCATTTAAGACTAAGTTAGATATCTTAACATATTCACTTTCATCATCCCTTTTTTTACATTTAACAAATAATACAAGTTCATTATTATAAAATTTTAGGTTTT
Organism: uncultured Clostridia bacterium; assembly: GCA_937915245.1. Lineage (GTDB taxonomy): Bacteria > Bacillota > Clostridia > Christensenellales > UBA1242 > UBA5893. The sequence continues at coordinate 2,635 of CALDLU010000189.1, forward strand.
CTATTTTAGCATTTGCTATTTCATTTGCTCTTAATCCTGTAGTTATTGCTAATGAAAAGACACATTTTTCTCTTAAATCAGTTAATGAATTATATATTTCTTTGCATTGTTCTTCACTTAATACTTCTGATTTAGGAATAGAACTACATTTTAGGCTTTTAATTCCCTTTGTAATATCTTCGTATAAATGATTAGCCTCTAAATACCTAAAAAATAGCCTTGTAGCAGTTAAATAGTTGTTTATAGTATTAATAGACTTACTTGCCTTTAATTCTTCTCTAAATGCCCTTAAATCGTTTCTAGTGGGGTTTTTAATATTATTTTCATTTAAATAATTTAAAAAATTAACAATTCCACACTTATAAGTCTTACTAGAACCTTTTTCTACATCTAAATATGTTAAAAAATCTTCTTGTATTTCTCCAAAATTAATATTTTTTTTTGTTAAAACTTCATTTATCATTCATTATCTCTCTCTTTCTGATACTATTGTACTACATATTATTACATAAGTCAATAAAAAAGATACTATTTTTTAGTATCTTTATCATTTTTTTCATTTGTTTCTTTTGATGTATCTTTTTTTGTTGTTTTTTTAGTAGTTTTTTTATTTTTTTTCTCACTCTCTTTTAAAAGTTCTTCCATTGTTTCAGTTACTACATCATTAATGCAACTTTTTATTTCTTCTTCCATTTCTTTTTCTAATCTTCTTTGCTTTGCAATTTTAAATGGTGTTGAAATAATGGCATAAAGAACTAAAATTAAGAATAAAATACCTACAATTAAGCCAACTATTGAAAATGCTTTTGTTAATATTTCTATCATTTCTATCTCTCTCCTTTCTCTTTTATTTTAAAATGGGAAACAACTATTGTCAATATTATCTCCTGCTTCACTTGTTTCTTCTCTATATTCTTTTAATGCAGAACTTGTATCTTGACCTACTATTTCAAAATCAGTTATGAATATACCCCATATTGGGTTGTATTTATCGTTTTTATTTTCTCTAACTATTTCAAAGAAATCTTTAATTTTAATTTTTGTTCTGTTTTCAATAATTACATCTTTTTTAAATCTAACTTCTTTGTAAAAATATTCTTCTGTTCCATCATATTTTTTATTTTTTATTGATAATTTGTAATTTACATATCCAGAGTTATCACTTCTAAATATCATAAATACATCGCCAACATTTACTTTGTATCTTCTTTTTTCTTCTTGCATAATTATTTATCTCCTAAGTTTTCATTGAATTTGTTCATTCTCTTATAGATTTCCTCTTTTTTTGTATCTATAACTTTTATTTTTTCTGCAAATTCATCTTTGTTTTGGCAATTATATATTTCTCTATAATCTTTTGCCAAACTATTAATTAAATGCGTTGTTTCTATATCTTTCATAGGCGTTTTAGTTCCATCACTAGCAACATACATAACTTCTTTATTTTCCATTATTTTCTGCATCCTCCTTCTTTTTTCTAGTTCTGTGTTTTTTATTTTTTAATGTTTCAATTACTTTTAATAATTGTTCATTTTCTTGTTTTAAACTAGCATTTTCTAATTTTAAATGTTTATACATTTCCTCTCTTACAACTTCTGCTTTTGCTTTATTTTTTATATCATTATCATTTCTTCTATATTCAAGCACTTTGTCTTGTAACATTTTATTTTGTTTTATCAAGTTGTTCCAAGTTTTCTTTTTTATTATTTTTAACATATTTATCATTCCTTTCTATTTTTATATTTAAAGTTATTTTATGGTAATCATCAGAGCATTCTAACCATATATAGTCCATAACTTCAATTAAGTTTCTCTTTATAATGCTTTTTTCTTTATCAAAATGATTAAATAGTGTATCAATTAATTTTTCTCTCATTATTTATCATCTCCTTTGTTTTTATGCTGATGAATAAAGCAATAATCTTTTATATTATTTTTTTGAATAAAATTCAATGCTTGTAATTGACTTAAATGAGTGTTTTTTACTCTTTCGTAATGTGAATATTTGTTTTCTAACTTATCTTGTTCTATTTTTTTATCAAGTTCTTCTTCTGTTTCATAATTTCCTTCAATATAACTAAAATCATAACCTTTAGCCTCAATATGGTCTACTGAACTTGTATCTACAATGTAAATTAATTTATACCCATTTTGATTTATTTTTAATGAACAATTAGGTTTATCGTGAGTAAGATAATCTAATCTTACTTTGCATATTCCTATGTCATACCATTTTTCTAATTTTAATGCAAATATATTTCTTTTATTTACACCTATTTTAACTAAATGTGTTGTATTAACTTCATTAGTAATGAATTTTATATTTGGATATTCAAATGCAATTTTTTTTATCGTACTATCTTTGCAATGGTCTTGATGTAGTCAAAGGTGTGAAATAAAAATTGCTTTAATATTTTTCAAATATGGTTTTATTTTACTATATGGAATACCACAATCAAGTAATATCCCATTTTCTAATAATATAGCATTTCCTGCTGATGAACTAGCAATTACATTGTTTTTCACACTTACCCACCTCCTTTTAATTAGTGAACATAGTTATTTGCCCATCCACTTGAACATTGTTTAATCTATCAATTGCAACTTTGTGCCATTTAGGGTTTAACTCTATACCAATATATCTTCTATTAGTATTCTTACATGCAACACATGTTGTACCACTTCCACAAAAACAATCTAATACAATATCATTTTCTTGTGTTGTGTGTTTTATATGTCTTTCAACAAGATTTAAAGGCTTTATTGTTGGATGTTTAAATTTGTCTTTATCATATACATTAGCAGTACTCATATAGTATTTGTTTTTTAATTCATAGCCATCATTTAAAACTACCCCTTTTTCGCGAAAATATAAACAATACTCTATATCTGGTAACCAACTATTATTTGTTGTTGGAGTTGGGTTTGTTTTATTCCATGTTAATATTTCAAAATAGCAATTTTTAATGTCAACAAAATATTTTAAAATATCTAATATTTGTAATTTAGAACACCATATAAAGATATTTATTTTTTTCATAACCCTAACCATATCATCAAATATTTTATAATCTATACCATCTTCTATTGAGGTTATTTCCATATTTGCCTTTTTAACATTTTTTGCTATTCTTAATGCTTCTCCTCTTGATTTACCTTTATTATCTAAATAATTTTGCTCTAAACCCATGAGTTCAAGTCTTTTTTTTGCAATTCTTTCACCTAAACTGCTTGTCCCTGAACCACCTTGATTATATAAATACGGTATATCTGTATAAATACAATCTATACTCTTATCAGGAATACTTTTTATAATCTCATAACAATCACCATTAATTATCTGATTTATCATATTTTCAAATTTCATTTTCTACCTCCTTTTCATCAATTATAAATTTCCTTATAAATCTATTAGCATATTGTGGATGAATTAAACTTCTTTCTACAATATTACTTACTCCACCATCTTTTTTTAATGCAGTAATTTTTTTATGTTCAGTTAATTTCAAAGGTTCAAATATAAAATTGCTTTTTGGTTCACAATTTATAAACCAATATTGAGTAGGCTTTTTATAATAATCGCCATCTTTAGTTCTATCAGTATCTAATATCGTATAAGGTATAGCCCAATATTTAACTAAATAATGAGTAGTACTATAAGGATTTTCAATTATTAAAGGAATATTTTTTTTTATGCATACTATTGCTAATTTAGTAATTAAATCATATAAATTAGATAATTCTTTATGAAGTTTTAAGTCGTATTGCAATTTATTTTCCAATGACCAATTTTTTTGTTGAGAAGATGTTCCTCTATAATGCATTTGTATTTGTTCTTCAAATCTTATGCAAGGGAAAAATGCTATTATTGTACCCCCCCCCCGAAATTTTGTCAAAAATACTAGTTAATCCTAGATAACCTTTCTCAATTTCATCAAACAAATCCATAACATAATCAGTTTCATTAAAATCGTTTAGAATATCATAGTCATAGGCTTTATAACCTAATTTTTTAAATTCATTTTTAAATGTGCCACTTTGTTCAAAAAAACAATGATATATTGGTTTCATAATTATTGTATATCATCTAAACCCATTTTTTTAGGTTCTTCTTCTGTGTGTTCTACTTCAATAATTGTTTTATCTTCTTCTGGACTATCTACATAATCACAAGTTCCATCTTCTTTAATTACAGCCATATCTTTTGTAAAAGCATCTTGCATCTCGATTGACATTATCCCCCATTTTGAAATAAGTTGTCTTAAAATTGTCTTAAAAGCCATAGTTTGGAATGATTTATACCAATAACTTGAAAATTTCCATAAATCTTTTTGTGGTATTTGACCATTAATATATTTTTCATAATCTGCTTTGTTAAATGCTTTTGAATATGTATCTGCATGGTTTAACATTTCTTCTTTACTCATATATAAAGTTTTTCTAAAACCATTTAATAATTCAAAATAGCCCATGTAACCAATTACTGGTTTAGATAATCTTTCTTCCTCATTTTCAATAAATTCAAATTTATATTTGCCTGTATCTTTATCTCTACCTTTAAATTCTCCTTCATGAATTTCAAATACATCAATATCTTTATATTGACCACTTCTAATTGCTAAATGTAAATAACCTTTGTACCCAATTTGTATTTGGGCTTCTTTTGTTCCTTTTTTTGCATTACTATAAGGAACTAAATAATATTCACCTAAAGCATTGCTTGGGCTTAAATTGAGGGCTTCTCCCACAAGAGAACTTGCTAAAACAGAACTTGGTTCACATTCTTGAAGTGTTGGATTTGTTGCCACTGCACTTGTAATACTTGCAATAAATCTTGTAGCCCTTTTACTATCTCCTAAAGTATTATTGATTAATTTTTTATACATATCACTTTGTATAACTACACTAAATGGTGCTTGTTTTTTTACTACATTATTTTCCATTGTTTATCTTCTCCTTTTCCAATTTATTTAATATTTTTTTAACATCACTAATTATTGTGTTATTTCTCATCTTTTTTTCGTTTTTCTTAATAATATCAATTAGGTATGCTATGCAATATTCAACTTCTTTTGTATTTGTTTTAGTCATAGAAGATGAAATTTCAGCAACTAAATCATCATTGTCTTGTTTTAACTCATATTTAATATGTAACATATTTATTTATCCTCCTCAAATAATCCTAATTCTTTGATTGTATATTCTTTGCCTCTTTCCATACCTTTATACATAGTATTCTCATCAAAATAAGGTAACTTTGCACTATCGCAATCTCCCAACTCTATCTTAATAAAAGCATCATTAATATCAATTTTTTTTATAATACTTGTAACTTTATATTTAAAAGGTCTAATAACATTTTCTAGGTATGTTTTTTCTGTGTTATCTAGTATTTGTCTATTTTCTTCTTTTAAACTCATAATTCCTCGCTTTAAATGTGCTATTTTATCTCTATTACTTATTGTTTTAGAATATAATCTTTTATTTATATTTTCTAATTTATCAATTTTGCTTTGTAATTCTGATTTTGTAAGTTCTACTATTTCAAATTTTCCATTTGGATATTCTGCGAAATATTCTCTCCCCGCTATAGTACTATTTCTATGTTTTAAAATTTTTACAACAATGCCCTGTTTTAAAACCCCTTTTACTTCTCCCAAATACATATTTTTATCAGTCCAGCAATAATCATCACTTATACCTCTTATTCTATCTCCTACTTTAAATTTCATTTTTTCCACCTCCTATTCATATTTAATATTATTCTCCTGCAAGAATTGTTTAAATTCTTGTAACTTATCTTTTAATAATTTTTGATATATTTCTTTAGTTGTTTTTATAGTAAATGAAATTTCTAAATCATTTTCATCATCAATTTCTTCATTTAATTCAACAGGTGCAGAACATAAAGTTTGAACATTTTGAACAACTTTTTCTTCTTCACTAACTTCTAATTGTACTTTTTCTTGTTGTTTTTGAATTTCTTCTATTTTTTTATGTCTTTCAGTAACATTTATTTTTGCTTTAGTATAATCATAGCCATTATTTTGATATTCAAGTAATATTTCACCTCTAAATTCTTCACTTGATATAGCAACCATATCATTACTTACTTTTTCACAATATTCTACTATTTGTTTTTTTAGACTATTTACACTTGTAGATAGGTTAATTTTAATGGGTATGCTATCAAAAGTTATTATATCTTCAATATGGTAATATAAAGCATATTCATTAAAAAATGCTGCTAATTCATCAACTTTTTTTGATAATTGTTTTGTTTCAATAGTATTAATTGTGTTTGTAAGTTTAGTAATTCCATCATCAAGAACTTTTGTTGTTTTATCTTTATAAACTTTTTCAAATTCTTCATAAGGTGCTAAAATGGACTTTTTAATCTCTATTTTTCTAGTTTCCAAATCTTTTTTTAGTGAATTTAAATATGTTTTATAATCTTTTATTTCGGATTTTTGTTTTTCTTGTTCCTCATCACTTAATTTCGATATTTTTTCTAGTATTTCATCTATATTTTCCGTTTTTTCAATAACTATTTCATTTATTTTATCTAATTGTTGGTATATTTCTGGTAATTGTTTTATTTCAACAATTTCATTAACATTAATTTCTTCCATTATTCTCCTCATCTTCCCTTTCATTAATAATAATGTCTTTCAACATATAATTTTGTTCTTTTGTTGTACCATATATTTTGCATTGTCTTTTTACCCATTGAATATATTCTTCTTTACTTTCAAAAAAGCATTTAAACATCGCAATTATATCTTTAAAATCTTCAAAAGAACATATCTTTTTTTCAAATTTACTATCTAACCAAAATGGTTTAGGTGCTACTATTCTTTGCATAATTCAATATTCCTCGATATTTTATACCATTTATTATCTTTTCTTATTTTATCGTTGCAATAAAGACTATGATTTATATAACTGTTAGGTTTACCAAAGTATTTGGCACATTCTAAAGTTGTCTCAAATATTTTTATAAGATTATTATTCATATCATACATATATACTTTCTTATATTTCCCCATTAACTACCATTTTGTATAATCACCGATTTGCTCTTTGATTAATTCTTCTGAGGTTTTTGGTTTATAATAATCTCGTAGTTCAATTTGTTGTTCTATATATTTTTCTTGTAAATTATAATACATTAACACCAAATCTTCGCATATTTGTTGTATTTTTTCTTTAGAAATTTTACCATTTGTATCATAAGTTTTCCCAGTTATTTCGCATATATCTTCGTAGTAATCAAACTTATTTGTTGAAATCATAGTTTTTCCTTTACATCTTTAATAATTTTACTTGTTCTTGCCCCACTTTTTACTTTCATAGTTTGTGTTTTTCTAGGTCTTGAACTAGGTAATTCTTTAATAACAAATTTATTTTTCTTAAATTCTGCAAATTCTTTAGTAATATTTTCTTTTTCTTGTTGAACTAATTTTAATTGTTCTAATGTAACGGTTAAATCTTTTTTCAAATCATTACATTGTTCTCTTAACTTATCTTTTCTTTTGGATAAATCATTATATTTTTTAACAATTTTATCTTTATCTTCTTGTATAGTATCAACTAATGCTGCTAAACTTGAAATTTCGATGTCTTTTTCTTTTAATTCTTTTGCCAAATTATCATTGGCTTGTTTAACAAGTTGTATTTCCTTTTTTGTGTCATTATATTCATTTCTCAAAACCACCCTATACTTTTTAAACAAATTCATATATTATTTCTCCTTTTCTTTTTGTTTAATTGGTATTAATTCGATTTTATCTTTGTAGACTTTCATATAAAATTGATAACCATTTTCCTTTATGAAGGAATTTGGTATAATCACTCTATTTTTCTCTTTATCTGCATTTTTTTGTAAAATCAAAAGTGGTTCTTCTTTGATATTCATTACAATCCTCCTCTCTCTATGTTTTGTAATTTAATTGTACCACAAATATACCACCTTTGCAATAGTTTTTTGAAAAAAATAAATTAATGTGATATATTAGTAATAGGTTGTTAACCCAAATTAATTTGTGAGATTTTATCTATTTTGGGTAGATAAAGAAAAAAAATAACCAATTAAGGTTATTTTTTTTGTGCAATAAATATAGTTGTTATTGTAATAGATATGAGTTATATTTTCCCAATGCTCTACTGATTTATATAACTAGCCTCATAGAACAGACTACCATTAATATCTATTACTCATTTATTATACTATAATACCATTTAAAAAGCAATTATACTTGTATTAATATAATTGCTCTATTTTTAATGAAAGTTTGCGTGTGTGGCTAAAAATAGCCTATTTTATTATATTTTTTTTATGTCATTAATATTCATTGCAGCCCAAATTTCTAATGTACCTTTTGGTCCTCTAGGAGCACCTAAAACTACTCTATC
>CALDLU010000190.1:0-1833 GCA_937915245.1 uncultured Clostridia bacterium
GTGACAAAATTAGAAATGCTGGGTTTATTTTTATGGCTTCCGGCGCTGCTGTTTGTGGATTAGGGCTTGCAGGTCAATATTTTTATGATGAGCATTGCTAAATAAATTTAAGTTAACTCCATTTTTGCCTTGGCAAGAGTGGGGTTAATTTTATTTTTAGTAGGCAAAGATAAATCTTGCAAGGGATTGACAAAGAAAATATATTTATGATAGATTATTTGCATATTGATAAAAATAGAAAGACAATCGTTTTTGATTGTTTTTTTATGTAAATAGGTGTGGAGAACTATGAAAAAAAGAATTGGTATAAAAATGGGAGTAATAATTCTTTTACTAATAATTGGAATTGTTGCTTTGTGTATATATTTTAGTGGTGATAAAAATAATAATAATCATAACCCAACTGAAGATAATTATCAAAAAGTGGAAATACAAAACACTTTTAATGGAAAAGTATCTCAAAGTTTTTCTTTTGGCGAAGAAGTGAGTAGAAATATTCCAACATCAATTTCAAACGAAGGTAAAAATTCAAGATACCCAACTTATGGTACGAGTTTAAGTTCAATCACTGATGAAGAAAAAGATAATTTGATTGCAGAAGCAAATTTAATTAGAGCATCAGACTCCACTTTTGATAGTATGGACAGTGAAGGAAATTTGTACTTAAATGGCGAACAAACTGGTAAAAAACTATATAAACATACAGCAAGTGTTGGAATGTATTATGGTGATGTCAGTGATGATGAACCTGCAGTTACAAAAACAATAACTGTTCAAGCAAACGAAGTAAGAAACTACGTAACAGGCCTTTATGCACCAGCAGGCGAAGTTGTTAAGATTGAAATAAGCGAAGAAGACTTGGCAAAAATTGGTGGTGAACTTACAATCGTTATTGGACAAACAAGCCATAGAAACAATGTTAATAATATTTGGAAAGCTAGAAATGATTTTTCTCGTATGCCAACCATAGCAAGTTTAATGACAGTAAAAACAACAACTGCATATGTTGGTTATGCTTTGGGTGGCCCAATTTATATTTATCCAAAAACATTTGGGAATAGATTTTCAGTAACAATTTCAGGTGCTGTAAATTATCCTTATTATATTCATGGAATAACAACAAAACTTGAACTTGAAGAAATGAAAAATTATTCTGCTCCATATTTTGATTTTGAAGTGTGGGATTTGGGTGTAAGACACTCTGGACCAAAAAGTTATGCAGGAGATTTGTATCTTGATTATGACAACTTGACAAAAGTTGGAGATTTGTGGGAAAAAATTTGCAGAACAAGTAGACAAGTTCCTTGCTCTGGCAATGTTACTATTGGTGTTGGTTTTATTTATGATAGTTTTGTTGCAGCAGGTGAAGCAGTTACATTCCAAGGTGGACACTCTTGGATAAATGCACCTTGTTATTGGTTTAGCAATGCACTAAATTATCAGTCAATGACTTCAACAGGTTTTTGGGGAACAATACACGAATTTAATCATTTGTACCAAAGTTATGGTATGTATGGAACAAAAACAAATGAAGTAACAAACAATGCAACATCACTTATTAGTTACGCTCTATATACAAATATCAGTTCAATGCGTAGTGAAAATGATAGCACACTTTCTGGTTGGAATAGATACACTGACCCATCAAGAAGTTTAAGAGAAACAATAGCAAATGAAACAAAAGGCAAAGCACAAATGGCATTAAATTGCTATGCCGACATTTTGCACTCTTTTGGTGTTGACATATATACGCTTGCAACAAGACTGCAAACACAATTTGGTGTTGACTATTGGTACGAAGCATTGTCAAAAGCAACAAACTATAATATGACA
>CALDLU010000191.1:0-1388 GCA_937915245.1 uncultured Clostridia bacterium
AAATGATATGGAACATTTTAATTTACAATTAAGTGATATTGAAAAATTAACAAGTGCAAAATTAAGTGTTTTGAATAACAAAACTGTATTTGATAAAGTTTTTGAAACATTATCAAATGATAATTACTCAATATTTGAAAATATGAATCTTAATATTTTAAAGAAAGATTTAAAAATTGAAAAACATAAATCAGTATTAAATAATTTGTAAAAGTTAATAATATTGCAAATCTTATGATTTGCAATATTTTTTTTATTGTATAAAGAATTATTTATGGTATATTTCATCATTTTAATTCCAAATAATCTTTACAATTATTAAAATGTTTGCTAAACTAGATAAGAATGGAAAAGTTTGTGTTAAAAGATAAAAATAAAAAAATTAAAGTCGCAAAAACGACCAAAATTTTTTCATACAAAAAAAGTCAAAACAAACAACTTGAATTAGATATAACACAAACAATGGAAGTTGGCTCAAACCAAATTACTGAAGATGAAAAACAAAAAGAATTAGAACAAATTGAACAAGCAGAACAAGCAGTTAGTAAACAAAAAACAAAAAAGAAAAAAGTTTGGAATGTAATATTCTTTATTATTAATATTGTTGTTGTTGCTGCAATTTTAACATATCAACTCACTCAAGAGAAAATCACTCCAATCACTGATATACAAAATTTTAGATGGTATTATGCTCCTATCATATTATTAGTTTTTGTACTCATTATGGGGCTTGACACATTTAGAACCAATTATTTCTTAAAACAATCAGGAAGCAGGTCAAGACCATATCTTTGTTACAAGATGTGTTCAATGGGAAAATACTATGATAATATCACTCCTATGTCAAGTGGTGGTGAACCAGCTCAAATATTCTACCTTAATCATAGGGGAATAAATGCAGGTACTTCAATTTCTGTAACAATGGCAAGATATGTTGTTTCGCAAATTGCATGGATGGCTGTTGGCTTGTTTGGTGTTGGCGTTATTGCTGTAGAAAACGTAATGGATGTAAGCGTTGTGCTTGTTGTTGGACTTATAGGCTTTGCTGCAAACTTTTTAATTACATCAATTTGTCTACTTTTATCAATGAGCAAGAGAATTGGAAATGGACTTGTTGTTAAAGTTTTAAAGTTTTTGAAAAAAATTCATTTAATAAAACATTATGATAAAACATTTGAAAAGGTAAATGGTGTTGTTGGGACTTACCAAAACACAATGAAAACATATGCAAATAACATTTGGAGATTTTTATTTGCTATATTAATTTCCATAAGTATATTTGTTTTAAACTACACAATGCCATATCTTATATATCTTATGTTTGGTGGCACAAATTATGGCTTATGGCTCAATATATTGGTATTTTCTGTTATAATTGAATTGGGTTC
>CALDLU010000192.1:0-7572 GCA_937915245.1 uncultured Clostridia bacterium
ACATATTGAAATGTGTTAGCGGTGAAGATTTTTCAAAAGATGCTGGTTTTTTGAACTCAACCGTGTTGGACTATAAAGTGGACAAGCAAGTATTTGATAAAGTTATAGCATACTCCCCTGTCGTTGTTAGATATGAAGTTTCCAACTTTGGTGCAAAAGCAGTATCAGCAGAACTAAAAGAAAATAAATAAAAAGGAGAAAAAAATTGACAGTATTTCAAAAAATTATGTTCGTGCTTTTAGGTATGATTGTTGCTGTTGCAGTATTCTGCGTTACTGTTGGTATCGGTTGTGCAGTTAATGGAATTACTTTTGGCGAACAAATCGTTGAATGGTTTGGAAAAACAAAAGAAATTGCAAAAGATGTCACAGATGTCACAGCAATGATAAAACCAATAATCTAATAAAGGAATTGTTCTATGAAAAAAATATTACTAATAATTTTAATAGTCGTTTTAGTAGTGTTGTTTGGAACATTTCCATTGTCCATTCTATCTAAAATTTTTGAATATTTAAGCAAGGCTATTGGCTGGTTAGCAAAAATATTAAATGTTTTTGGTTGGAATGGTATTATGTAATTAACAAAAAGCACTATTTAGGACAACCCTACTTGGTGCTTTTTATTTTAATTAAAATTTATATAAAGGAGAAAATATGAAAACATTAAAAGTTATAGGTAATTGTTGTTTAGTGTTTTTAACTGTTATTGCAATTCTAGTAAGTCTTGGTTATTGTTATTATCATTTTATTATTAATGATAATACCATTGGAATTAATAATATCAATGACCAATTGGCTCTAGATATTAAAAAGTCTGATGAGTTAACTGACGAAGAGAAAAATAAATTTGAAGAACGATATTTTATTGAAGCAAACTATTTTTCAAATACAAAAAATAATGGTATTGAGTTACAAGAATTAAAATATAATTACTTTACTGGGTTTGATTTAACACAAGACCAATATCGTTCAACTGGAATGCAATATATTGGTAATTTTGAAACTCGAATGAGAACTATTAATAATAAAAATGAAACAAATAGTGTTTTAAATGAGTTCTACTATTACGATACAACAAATGGCGTTACTTGGTCTGGATTTAAAGGTCAATTTGGAAGTGTCGCAACAACATTAACTCGTGATGAACAACTTATTATTAAAATTGATAATAAACCATATTCTATTCAACTTACTGGTAAATATGATTTATATGGCAGATTTTTAGGCTTTTTATGGACAGTGAAAACTGGAACAGTTTATTTTGATTATGGTGATGTTTTTGATTGTGTATTTAAAGCCATTAAAAGCAATGATAAGGGGTATGGCGATTATTTTATTACATTAGACTTATCACAATACTTTAATATTAGAGAATATGATTTGGAAAGCAAAAAATATAAGACTGATAATGTTACTGATGTAATAAAAAATTATTCAGTTCTAAAATTTCATTATGATGAAAATGGTGCGAAAAACAGTGCACAATCATTATTTGGTGGCATTCAATGTAACCCAAATTATGGTAATGAAAAAAGTGACATAGATACATCATATTGGCAAGAAAGAATGCTATATAATCTAAGCGAAAAAGATTTTATTTATCGTTACAGTGATATCTATAAAGGCTATTTTGCTAGTCTTGATATGGATACTAAAAAGTTGTTTGCAAGTATGCCAAGAACAAAAGTTAATATTTCACTTTATTTGCAGTCAGAATATTTAAATGACAGAAAAATAAATGTTGTTGGTATTGATTACAATGGTTTGGAAAATTTTGAAATTGACACGCTTTCAATTACTGGAAATAATCAAACTTTTTCTTTATTAGAGAAATCATTATATAACACTAAATTGCAAACTTTAAAACATTCAAATGGCATTAAATTTGATTTTGGCACTAATTCCATAAATAACGAATATGTGGAGGTGGTTCTATGAAATGGTATTCCTATGTGATTTGTTTTATTTTTATCGTTGTTGGTGTGTTTTGTGGACTACAATTATACAGAGAAATCAAGGCTGAAAGTTATGTAAATGGTTCAATTGATATTTCAAACAAATTTAGTCAAGATAGTTTTAACTACTCCAACACAAGTGTTGTTTTTTATCACGAAATCAATGATGATACAAATACATATTCATTTGAAAAAGATTTAATAAAGGTTGAAGATTTTAATGGCGAAGACAAAAAATATAAAGTTACATTAAATGATTTTGTTTTGCTGGATGCAAAAATTAATGCTGGGTCAATTTACTCACTTGTTAATATTGATTTCTATGATACCAACAATGAGATTGTTTGCAAGTCACAACTTAATATTTCAATTAAATTTTTAAGCAATAAAACAACTCTTAATTTATCTACCATCGGAAAAGAAAATGCAAGTTTTTTAGAACAATACTTTAAAGATAATGGTATTCGTTTGAGAGTTATCGAAATTTTATAAAGGAGAAATTATGGAAACAAAAAAAGTTTTAGGTATTATATTTAGTTTACTTTTCGTTTGTGCTTTTGCATTTGTTCTATCTTGGGGAATTATAAATTTTAATAAAGTTAAAGATGGAATGTCTGGAACTGGTGTTTATACTAAGGACGACATCGAAAAATCATACGAAGATGGGTATAATACTGCACTCACAGATAAAGAAGAATATACAAAACTTATTGCTAGTTATAGAGATACAATCACGACTTTAAATGACAATATCTCTCAACTTAATTCACAAGTTACTATTCTTCAAAACAACAACAAAGATTATTCAAATCAAATTGACAAGTTGAATACACAAAAATCTAGTCTTGAAACACAAGTAGACAATCTTACAACAATCAAAACTAACAATGAAACTACTATTGCTAGTTTAAATAGTCAAATTACAAGCTTGCAAAAACAAGTAACTGACCTTACAAATAGCGGTGAAGATAAAAACGAGCTAATTATTAATTTAAATAATCAAATCACCACATTAAGAAATACAGTAACACAATTACAAACTACTAACGATATGAATGTTGCTACTATTACTAGTTTGAATACACAAATTGCTAATCTTAATACACAAATTAGTGATATGACTTTACAATCTCAAAATTCACAAAGCCAAATCAATGCTCTTAACAACAAAATTAGCGAACTACAAGCAAGTGTATCTTACTATGAAAGTTATATTGCACAACTTGAAAATGGCGAACAAGTAGTTGCAACATTCGAGTTCGATGGAAGTGTTTATAATATTCAAATAGTTAACAAAGGTTCAAAACTTACTGTAACAACTCCAACAAGCACTACTTATAAAATCTTTAATCGTTGGACTGTAAATGGTGACGCAGTTGATTTAAGCAATTATGTTATTAACGCAAACACAAAATTTGTTGCAGATATTACATATAAGTATGATGTTAAATTTAAAGTTGATGACAATATTGTTGACAGCCAAATTATTACTAAAAATGATTATGCAACACTTCCTAATGCTCCAACAAAAGATGGTTATGAATTTGTTGGTTGGTCTTTGAATGGTGTTGATGTTATATCAGATATTACAACTAAACAAATTACACAAAATGTAACTTATATTGCAGTATTTACTAAGGTTCATAATGTTTCTTTCAAGAATGCTGATAATACTATTTCAACTCAATTAGTAAGAAATGGCGAATATGCTGTTGCGCCTTCACAACCTTCTAAGCCAGGATATCTTTTTACTGGTTGGGCTATTGATGGTTCATCTATAGATTTAACATCATATAAGATTACCAATGATGTTGTATTTAATTCTAATTTTGCTCAATTAACATGGAAAGAAACTAACAGTAATATTTATACTAGTAATGATGTTGTACAATTTAATTCTAAAAGTTATACAATTATTGATTTTAATATTTGTGTATTTGAAAAAGAAAATTTAAAATGGAATATTTTAAAGTCAATACCACATGAAGTGGCTAATTCCACTGTTAAACTTTGGACTGATAATTACAATATATATGTTTATTTATTTGAAAATTACACTAACATTCATTACATATATAATATTAATTCAAATGAACTTACTAGAATTACTTTTACCTATTCATTTACTTCATTAAATACGCTTTTTAAAATCAATGACAAAACATATTTCTGTGATAATTCATTAACTTATGTCTTTAACAGTGTTACTCAACAATTTGAAAAATGTGATATTCCTGTAGCACCTGGCTATGTATTTTATTATAAGGGTAAAACATATTGCCATTCAAATAACAAAACTATTTATTTGTACAATTTGGAAACAAATACATGGGAAGATACCAAGTGGTCTAAGATAGAAAAAGGTGCCATGTTTGGTTCCGATTTTTGGACTTACGACAATGTATTATATTTTTCTTACAATAATAGAAATTATTATTTCGATGAAAATAGTTGTTCATTTGTAGAAATATCTTGGAGTGGTTTAAGTTCATTATATCAAGCAAATATTTGGACAGATGGCATTAATGTGTATTACTGTGACAAAAATATTTATACTTCGACTATAACTTGTTATATATTGTCTATTTAGGATAATTATTATGATAACAATAATTTTTGCTCCACCTAGAACTGGTAAAACTTGTTTTATGACGCATTGCCTAAATGTCCAAGCATTCAATAGACAGCGAAATAGACAAATGCAAGCAGAACTTGCAAACAAAGTGCAGAATGGCTTTACAAACATTAAGACAATACCTATACACTGTGTTTCAGCCAACTATGACTGCAAATTCAATAAGTTTGGTTATACTCCAAGATTTAGTCGACGAATAAACCCATATAGACTAGGCTTTGCAAATAAGTTTGTAAAAACACACTTCAACTTACCTTTCGAGTGTATTGGCATTACCGAAGCCCAAAAGTATTTAAACAGTCGTATGTCGATGTTTTTTCCCGAGTGGCAAAGTCGTTGGTATGAACAGCATGGGCATAATAATTTGGACATATTTCTAGACACACAAAGACCAATGTTAATCGATGTTAATATTCGAGAACTAGCACAGTTTATTGAAATTGTAAAACTTGACATAGATTATGACGAATATGGCAAAGTTAAAAGTTTGACTTGGAAGATACGAAAAATTGCAAACAGCAGTCTGTTCGACAGATATATTGCAAGTGGCAAAAAAGATAGAGAGTGCTATTCCGAAGAAACAATAACAGCAAACTACAATGTGTTTGAGTGTTATGACAGTCAAAACTGCAAGCCTAAGTTTTATGAAGGACATTTTGACGAAAACATAGATTATAACGAAAGTAAAGAAACAGAAGAAACATTGCAAGGTTATATACAATACTTACAAGAAATGGACGACGAATTGCCCGAAAACTATTATCAAAGGAGAAAAGCAAGTTGATAAATTTTAATAAAAACAAACTTATAAATAAAACCCTAGACAAGTATTATGAAACTTTTTCTCACACCCTAGATACTGCCGACTATGTTCCAGAAAAGTTTAATAATAAGATACATAAATACATTTACAAAAATATGAAAAAAGCCTTTCGTAAAATAGACAAAGAAGACTATAAGTATCAGAAAGACTTAAAACAAAAATTAAAACTGAAAACACAAGAAGAAAAAGCAACCAAAGACAAACCAAAAAACAAAATTGCTTTATTCTTCAAAATGCTGTTTTCACGCAAAAAGCGAAGTGAAATGGTCAAGGAAAAAGCAGATTATTTTTTGGGACAAAAAATCAACGAGTGCGATAGCACTTCTGCCCTTGACAATTGCACAAGCGAACTAAACTCTTGCAATACAAACCACGAACAATAACATTGTTTCGGGGTTTGGTTGCCTAACGGCGAGTGATAAACGGGTCAAGGGACTAGTTCCTTGCGGGTTTGGGCAGAGCCCAAGAAAAGAAAGCAAGTAGTCTAACGATAGCATTTTCGCACTGGGGCAAAGGGCTTGCCCCGAGCCCCGTGCGAGAGTGTTACTCTACTTGACAATAGTAACACTTAACCGAATACATTTTTAATTTAATATAAAAATAGGAGTTTTTATGGAAGATAAAGAAAAACAAAAAACTGCCTATTACTTGTTCCAAAAAGACAGAATATATAGAGATAAAACATTAACATCACTATACTTTAAGTCGAATAAAGAACAGGTAGAAAAGAAAAGCCAACCATACGACATTGACGGAATTAGATATAAATTAGATTTAGAAACTGGCGAAATACTTACTTATAAGAAAAGCGAAGTTCAAAATTCAATGGCTTGTTCGTTACGAAGAACAAAAATCTTAATGAATATGCTACTTGAAATGAATGATTTTGATTGGTTCGCTACTCTTACTTTTGACCGAGAAAAGATAGATAGAACTAATGACGAACTTGTATATCATGCATATAAAAAATACATAGATAACACAAAACAACGATTTCCAAGTTTTAGATACTTAACCGTCCTAGAAAGACACGAAGACGGTTGCATACATTTTCACTTACTTATAGGTGGACTTACAACAAAACAGTTAGGACTTGTAAACTCTGGAAAAGTTTGTTGTTCGTGGGCTTATTACAAAAATAAAATAGCAAGCCGTGAGTTCTTTGAAAGAACAAAAAACGAACACGTATTAACAGAAACTGACGGACTGGCTGTGTATAATGTTACATCATTCCCTTATGGACTAACAACCGTAACAAGAATTGCAAGCCGTGAAAGGTGTAACAGTTATGTAAAAAAGTATATTAACAAAGACATAGGAAAATCAACAGAGATATTTAAGAAAAGATTTTTCTATTCTAGAAATCTGAATAGACCTGCTGTCGTAGATAGGCTTATAGGTGCAGATTTTGACACACCAAAAAATATAAAAGACATTATGTCTAACAACCCACATTTTCAAAATGCTGACTTCACTAACTACAATGAAGAACATAACATTTTGCAATACTGGGAAGACAACAGTGTCAAAAATTGTATTGATAAAGGTTTTATTCCTTTATCACAAAAAGAAATTGAAGAATTAGGAGATATATTTTAGTGGAAGAATTTATAAATAGTGATTTAGATTTTGAAGATAATGAATTACATCTTTTAATGCTTGCATTACAAGATTGTTTCGAAGATAATCAAATAAACTTTTGCCAAACTTGTAAAACTATATATGATATTTGGAGTTATTGCAAAAAGAGTTATTTCAAGGCAAAAAACAATGAATATTACAATTCATACAAGTTGCTTGCAAAGTTTGGCTTTGATAAAAAAGCAGTAAATAGATACAAACAATGTTATGAAAGATTTGTTTTACAAGGTGCAAATGTTTTGCTTAATGATTACAAAGACTTCTCACCTAGTAAGTTGTTTGAATTGTTAGTCCTATCTTCTGAAACATCAGACGAACTTGTAAAAAAACAATTCATAAAACCAACAATGACAGTTAAACAAATTCGTGAATACATTAAAACATTAAAAGACGGCTCTGATAAAGCCGAAAAAGTCATTGAAGATACAACAATCAACGAAGACGATATTCCAATGGCTTATGATCCAAAACAAGAATATGAATATTCATATTTTGAAACAAAGACAAAAAACCAACTAT
>CALDLU010000193.1:0-16655 GCA_937915245.1 uncultured Clostridia bacterium
TTGACAAGATTAACAAAACTTGTAAAGTTGCCAAATGTAACAGGTTACATTATTGCTGGTATAATTATTGGTCCATATTGCTTAAACCTTGTACCAAGTGGAATTATTTCAAAAATGGATTTTATATCGGACATTGCTTTGGCATTTATTGCATTTAGTGTTGGAGAGTTCTTTAAACTTGACACATTAAAAAAGAGTGGTTGGAAAATTATTATTTTGACTATTTTTGAAGCTCTTATGGCATCAATTATTGTTTTTTTTGTAATGTATTTCATTTTGCATATTAGTTTATCTTTTTCGATTGTTCTTGCAGCACTTGCATCAGCAACAGCACCAGCATCAACAATTATGACAATAAGACAAACAAAAGCAAAGGGCGATTTCGTAGACACATTACTTCAAGTTGTGGCATTAGATGATGTTGTGAGTTTGGTTGCATATAGCGTTGCAATTTCTATTGCAATGGCAGGGAATGGTGCTGATGGCTTCAGCTTTGCAGTTGTTGGATTGCCTATATTAAAGAATCTTGCTTGCCTTGTTATTGGAGCAATTCTCGGTTTTGTTTTGGCACTTCTTATGAAGGTTAAGCATAGTTCTGACAATAGGTTGATTATTGTTATTTGTGTATTATTTGTTTTTTGTGCAATAGGTTCGTTACTTGATGTTTCACCATTGCTTGGTTGTATGATTATTGGGATGGTGTACATAAATGTGTCAAAAGATGAAAAGTTATTCCTTCAAGTAAATTATTTCAGTCCACCAATTTTATTGCTGTTTTTTGTAAGTTCTGGGCTTAAATTTAATTTGTCATCATTATTTGCTGGGTCGACTGCTGTATTTACAATTCCACTTTGGTCAATTGGACTTATCTATTTCTTCACAAGAATATTAGGCAAATATTTGGGAGCATATCTTGGGTGCTTGACAATAAAGAAAAAGAAAGAAGTGCGAAATTATTTGGGACTGGCACTTATCCCTCAAGCAGGAGGTGCAATTGGACTTGCGGCTATGGGTGCAAGAACAATAGGTGGAGAACTCGGGAGTGCACTGCAAACAATAATTTTGGCATCAAGTGTTCTTTATGAATTGATCGGTCCGGCTTGTGCAAAATTGTCACTATTCTTATCAAAATCATATTCAAACAAATTGGAAGATGTTGCTACAAATGTTGAAATAGCAACGGAAGATGGCGAACAAAAAACGGCTGCACAACTTTTGATTGAAAGGATACAAGACATTTCAAATAAAAATAAATGCGAAATTACGCAAGAAGAAAAAGAAGAAAATGCCTTTAATGAGGCAGGCGAGGAAGACCTCGAAATGTATTATAACGATTTTAGAAATCGTAACTTAAGAAGAAGGTTATAAAGGAGAATTTTATGAATATTATAGATCCATTAGCAACAGTTATGGGAGAGTGGTCAGCAAAGATAACTGTCGGTTCAATTTTTTTAAGATTATTTTTGGCAATATTTTTGTCAGCAATTTTGGGTTGTGAAAGAGCAAGCAAAAGACATTCTGCAGGGTTAAGAACTTTTATGGTAATTTGTCTTGCATCAACAATTGCAAGTATGGTTGATGTGTTTTTTATTGAAACATATAGTTTGACCTTTTCAGTTGTTTCACTTGGTGCAGTTATTGCACTTGCTTCAATAAGTAATAGCTCAATTATCTTTTCTGCAAAAAGCCAGATTAGAGGACTTACAACATCGGCAAGTTTGTGGGCTTGTGGAATAATTGGTTTATGCATTGGTGTTGGATTTTACACAATTGCCTTGATAGGTTTTGCGATCTTATTGTGCAGTTTGTCATTACTCCCAGGGGCAGAAAGATTTCTGAAGAATCGATCAAATCACTTTGAAATCCATTTGGAATTAGATAATAAAAGTAATTTGCCAAACTTTATGGCAACAATAAGAGAACTTGGTCTTAGGATTGATGAAATTGAGTTAAATTCAGCGTACCTTAATTCTGGATTAAGTGTGTATAGTGTTAGCTTGACAATTATTAGTCCTGAATTAAAAAAATATAAAACACATACTGAAATAATTGCAGCAATACAATCTCTTGAATATGTAAACTATATAGAAGAAATGAAATAGGAAAATGTGGGCATAATTGCCTGCATTTTCTTGCATATTAAGAAAAATTTTTGTATAATTTTTTTTAAAAGGGAGAATTTATGACAACTGAAGAATTAGTAAAATTGCCTATTGCAGAATTAGTTGATATGGGTATATGTCCAACTTGTTTGAACAGAGAAACAAATGGTGGAGTTTATGGTGATGATAGTAAATTAAGAATTTATGAAGACAAAGATATTGATTGTTTATTTGTTGCAAATCCAAGAGCAAAAGGTCATATGTCAATTATAAGCAAAACACATTATCACGATATGAGTGAAGCACCTGATGAACTTAATGAAAAAATTGTTAGATTTGCAAAACAATTTATGATTGCGATAAAACAAATTTATGGTTGTGAAAGGGTTTATATGTGTACGATGTGTGATGGTGCAAATAATCATTATCATATACAACTTATTCCAAGATACAAAGATGAAAAGCGTGGCTCAACAAATTTTGTAAAACCAAGAATTGAATATGTTTTTGATAAAGAGAAAACAGAAAAAATGAAAGAGTATATAAATGATTATATAAAAAGAGCAAAATTATGATATTTATTTTGGCAAGCAGACTTAAAACATATATAAAAGATGAAAATGACAACAGAATTCCCACAGCACTTGATGATGAAAATTCTATTTTAACAAATATTAAAAAATATCTAAATAATACAAATAAAATTGTTTCTGTGGCAAATAATGAGAACGACTTTACTACAAATGAAGAACGCTCTCAAATTACATTTGAAAGTTTTTATAAATCAGGCTTTAAATTTAAAGAGCAAATAATTTTAGATGCAAGGAATAAAGACAACGCAAAAAGAATTTTGAGTGATGCAGATGTTATAATCTTAAATGGTGGGAAGTGTTTGTGTCAAAATGACTTTTTTAATGAGATAAATCTAAAAGATATTTTAAAAAACAAGAAAGATGGCATTGTTATAGGAATTTCTGCTGGTGCAATGAATTTGTGTAACACAATCTTTAATTTCCCAGAGGAGTTGAAAGATAAAAATGACCCATTGTTTCTTGATGGAATGAGTTTTTGTAATGATATTATAATTCCACATTTTGATGGGGAACAATACCAATTAGATTATAATGAAATTGATATTATGAATGAGTATATTTTGCCATATTCAAAAAAATATGAGTTCATAGGATTTCCTAATTACTCATATATTTTGATTGATGAAAATAATAAAAAACATTATTTTGGTGATATTTACAAAATATCAAAAGGGGAAATTATTAAGATACAATAATTAATTTTTAATTTTCTCCCAAGAAAATTCATTTCTACCAAAATGACCAAAGCATGCAGTGTTTTTATAAATAGGTTTATTTAAGTCGAGTTCGTTAATTATGTTTTGTGGACTAAAATCAAAGTTCTTGTCTACATAATCATATATTTTTTCGAGTTCGACTTTTTCTGTGCCAAATGTGTCAATGTATATTGAAATAGGTTTTTTTAATCCAATACCATAAGATACACCGATTTCACATTTATCCGCATAGTTATGTGCAACAATATTTTTTGCAACATATCTTGCATAGTAAGCTGCACTTCTGTCAACTTTACTTGCGTTCTTGCTAGAAAAACAACCACCGCCAACTTTTGCTAGTCCACCATAGGTGTCAACAACAATTTTTCTTCCAACACATCCACTGTCTGAAAATGAACCCCAAACTGTGAATTTGCCACTTGGATTTATTATGTATTGAGTGTTCTTTGTCATATTTTTGTAATCTAATAGAACAGGATTTATTACTTTTTCTTGAATTATTTTTGTTATGTCTTTTAGTTCAATATCTTTGTTGTGAGAAACTGAAACAAGCACTGTTGTTATGTTTTGTGGTGTATTGTCATCATATTCAACAGATACTTGACATTTTGCATCAGCATAAAAATGTTTATTTGTTTTTCTAAAATCATCATATTTTTTCATAATTTTATGAGCAATTAAAATAGGAAGTGGCATATATTCTTTTGTTTCATTTGTTGCATAACCAAAAATTATTCCTTGGTCATTTGCACATATTTCTGTTTTTACAACTGCTTGATTAATATCTGGGCTTTGCTCACTGATTTCTTTGATTATTTCAAAATCTTCTGTATAACCAATTTCTTTTAAAACTTTTCTCGCAATTTTGTCATAATCAATTTTTGCTTTTGTTGTTGCTTCTCCGTAAATAAACAATTTGTTGTTTTTGATAGCACATTCAACTGCCATCATTGAATTTGGGTCTTGTGATAATGCTTCATCTAAAAATGAATCTGCGATTGTATCACAAGTTTTGTCAGGGTGTCCAATATTTACACTCTCACTTGTTAAAATTTTTTTCATATACTTTACCTTTTATTATATATTTCCATAAAAAAATTCCATCGAAATCGGTGGAATATATATAATAAAAATAAACCATCGAAATCAGCCTTTAGCACCTTTTCTAAAGATAGGTTGCTGTGTGGTCATAGGGGCTGTCCCTTGCACACTCTTTATGGATATTTATATAATATAATAAATAAATGAAATTGTCAATTATTATGTTTAAGAAAAGAAGCAACTTGTGGGGCACAAATAATAAACCAACTAGCAAAGTCTTGTGGAGAATCTGTTAATTGTTTATTTAACTCATCAATGCTAATCCATTTATATTCACTTGCTTCTTCCAAATTTAAATTTATCTCACCATTATATTTCCCAATAAGAACATGGTCTAGTTCATATTCGTAAAGGTTATCATTAAATTTATTCATATATGTGAATGTGAATAATTCTCTTAAATCGGTAGATATACCAAGTTCTTCAACAAGTCTATTTTTTGCAGATTGAATAATATTTTCATCTTTTTGTGGGTGAGAGCAACAAGCATTTGCCCATAGCCCAGCACTGTGATATTTGTTTTCTGCACGCTTTTGTATTAGGATTTCTTTGTTATCATTATACAAAAATACACTAAAAGCACGATGAAGTATTGGTGATTTGTGAGCATCAGTTTTTGATATTACACCTAATTGATTGTCAAAAATATCTACCTTAACCAAATTGTTCCTAATCATACTGCCTCCTTAAATAATATATTAAAGTATACAAAAAAAATTGTTATGTTGGCAAATTAATCTACATAACTAATTTCTAAAAAATAAAGACATAAATTTTGACCCCAAATTTGACCCCAAAAAATGACGAAATTTTGAAAATTTTGAAAAAATAAAAGAAAATCGAATTAAGAATATAAAAAATGCTGAATACCATATAAATAAAGGTATTCAGCAATATTGTATTTGGCAGAAGGAATGGGATTTGAACCCATGATACCTTTCGGTATACCGGTTTTCGAGACCAGCACATTCAACCACTCTGACATCCTTCCATATGCTATTTTATGATAGCATAAAAAGGGAAGAAAAGCAAATTTTATTTTTTATTAAAGATTTTAGTCGTGGAAATCAATAATATTTCCATTTCCTTTGCAATATGTTTTCATATATTCTACTTTGTTAGCCAAAACTTTATCGAGTCCATCAACTTGTATATTATAGTTTTTGATGTAGTTATGACTAATTGGTGTAATCTCAAAAACAATGTCATGTTTGAGTCCATATTTATTTGATTTTTCAAGATTTGATGATGCAAAAATAGATATTGTACCATTTTTACGGAAGATTGCTCGTGTGTATAAATTCAAATCTTTGTATGGTATTGTTTTTGGCATTTGTTTTGCAAATTCTACGCTTTCTTGTAATTCTTTATAGTCTTCAAATTTTAATAATTTTTGACCAACTTGCTCAAATGCAATTTTTTCGTTAAGAATCATTGCATCAAGATTGATAATAAATTCTTCTTTGTCAAAGCTTAATGAAAGGTAATTTGCAATATCCATAAAATTGTTATAGTTATCATTTGGTATTGGAATAACTTTAAAATTGTAAAGAACTTTGCAATAAATAATATTTTTATTTCTGTAAATTTTTAACGAAATATAATTAAATATTACAGCAAGTAACGAAAATAGTGCAAAGTAACAACAGTAAATATAGAAATTATTAGTAAAAAACAATAATATTAAGAAAACTAATATGTCTATAATGCCAAATATAAAATTTGCCCTTTTATATTTTTTTGTGTAAACAGTAGGTACTTTCATATCTTTGTATTTTACCAATATGTCAACAAGTTTTGAATTTTGCTTTTTAGTTTTAATTAATGTATATATAAGATAGCCAATGCTTAATGCACACAAACTACTCATGGTAATTATACCTGTCATTGTGTCATTTTGTTGTAATTCAATACCTTTGTTAAAATCGAAATTGAATGACGAACTTGTAATGCCAATAACTTCAATTATGGAATCATCGGTTATTGTGTGGAGAGTTACTTCATTGTTCTCAATTTGTTTTAATTCATCAAAATTAATTTCATTAGCAACAATATCATAAACAATATACTTTTTGCCATTACTATCTTCAATAACAATTCGTTCATCTTGATTTTTATTTTCAGTAACTGAAATGATATATGCTTGAATGTTTCTAACATTATCAACTTTATAACTAAAATAGGTAACAGTTAATAAAGTTATGAAAATCATAAAAAATATTGTGATAATTATTGAAGCAATGGTTTGACTGCTTATTTTTTTTGGTTGAGATTTTTCTAAATTTTGCATATATTATTTTTTCCTTTATGCAAGTATAACATAGTTTTAAAAAAACAGTATCACTTTTGCAATACTGTTTTAAAAATTATTTTCAAATTTGTTTGGTGTAAATATTAGTTTGTGGTATCTTTGTTTTGGGGGAATAAATGGAAAATACAAAAAAAATATTAATGATTTCATCTTTATCTTGCCTTGCTGTGTCTTGTCTTATGTTGATTTTGGCAGTATTTGGAGTGCAAGTATTTGATGGTATACTTTTAAGAATATTACTTATTGTAAGTACATTTGCTATTGCTTGTGGACTTGCTATAGGTGAATTATCTGTTATTCAAAAAAATAAGATTTTGGGCTATGTAAGTATTGGACTTTTGGGAGTGTCTGTACTGTTTGCACTAATCATTTTTTGTTCAAGCATTTTGCAAAACGGTGGAGTGTTTGTAAAGATAACAGGGACATTTTCATTGCTTAGCATTTTGTTTATTATAATAATTTCAAATTATATAAAATTAGGTAAGTCAATGCTTGGACTTCAGATTCCAACATATATTGTGCTAATACTTTTAGATTTGTTTTTAATTCTGTTAGTTTGTGGCGTGTCAATGTTTGAGATAAAAGGTATGCTTGAAACATTTATTATTCTTATTATATTAAATGTAGGACTGTTGATTGCAACATCAGTAATTGCATCAAAAAAGAGAAATTCACAAGATACACCAAAAGTGAAAGATGAAAATAATATTGAAGAATTAAAAATACAAATTGAAGTTCTAAAAAATGAAAATGAGCAATTAAGAAAAGAAAATGAAGAATTAAAAGCAAAATTAAAGTAAAAATAAAAAGTTGTAAGCAAAAACGCTTACAATTTTTTATTGCGAGATAATTGCAAAATCATTTTCTTTTCATTAAGTTTTATGGTATATTGTTCCTAGGGAAGATTATATGGAAGAACAAAAATTAAGATTACTCGAAGGTATGGATTCATATTTACCACATGTTGATGGCGTAATTAATTGTATGAATAACTATTGCCTTAATGCTTATAAAAAAATTGATGTTTTGGCTATTGCACCAAGATATAAAAAATATGTGGACAAAAGTCCATATGAAATAAAAAGATGTAAAAGTTTTTATTTCCCAGTGCTTGATATTCAATATGGACAAGCAACAAAAGATAAAAAGTTTTACAAAGAAATAATGTCAAGAGATTTTGATATTGTGCATTGTAATTCTCCTTTTAATATGGCAAAGTTTATGTTAAAAGTTGCAAAAGCGAAAAAGATTCCTGCAGTAATTACATTCCATTCTAATATGCGTCCAATATTTAGGTCGGTTGTTAAATCAAAACTTATTGCAGAACAAATGGTTAAAAGTTTGGGAAAAACTTACAATCAATATGATGAAGTATTTGTATGCTCTCCACTTGTTGCAGAACAATGCAGGTCATTTGGTTATACTGGGAAAATATCATATTTACCATTTGGAACAAACATACCAAAATGTGAAGATAAAACAGAATACATAAAACAAGCGAACCAAGAGCTAAAATTAGATGAAAATGATTTGGTATTCTTATATGTTGGAAGAATTGAAAAATTAAAAAGAGTTGACTTTATATTAAATAGTTTAAAAATCTTAAAAGATGAAGGAATAAAATTCAAATTTTTTGCAGTTGGCAAAGGTTCTGATATGGACAAGTTGCAAAAGTTAAAAAAGAAACTTGGCTTCACTGATGAAGAAGTAATATTTACTGGTTTTGTTGATTCAAAACTATTCCCACTCTTATATTCAAGGGCAAATCTATTTTTATTCCCATCATTATATGATAATTTTGGATTGGTAAAAGTGGAAGCGGCAGCATTTGATACTCCAGGCTTATTTATTGAAGGGTCTTGTGCTGGTTATGGTGTTACAGATGGTGTTAATGGATTTTTATCAAAGGACACAGTTGAAGATTTTGCTGACAAGATAAAACAAGCAATAGCTGACAAAGAAAAGTTAAAAGAAATTGGTAAAAATGCAGGTAAAGATTTGTATATATCTTGGGAAGAATGTACTAACCAATTTATTGAAAGATTAAAAGAAGTTGTTAGGAGATATAAAGATGAAAATAAGAAGTAGAGCACCACTTAGAATTGGACTTGCTGGTGGTGGAACAGATTTGTTAAGTTATAGTAGCATATATGGTGGTGCAGTTTTTAATGCGACAATAAGTATGTATGCTTACTGTTCAATTATACCAACAAATGATAATCGTATTAAAATTGTCGCATATGATAACAACAACACATTAGATACAGAAAGTGTTGACCATTTTGATATTGTTGATGATAATTTAATTCTTCATAAAGGTGTTTATAACAGAATTGTAAAAGACTATAATGGTGGAAAGCCACTTTCATTTATTATGAGCACATCAAATGATGCACCAGTTGGTTCAGGTCTTGGAACTTCATCAACTATGGTTGTTGCAATTTTGGAAGCATTTAACAAATGGCTTGGACTTGGGCTTTCTGATTACAAAAAGGCAGAACTTGCTTATAGTATAGAAAGAGAAGACCTAAAACTTAGTGGTGGAAAACAAGACCAATACAGTGCAGTTTTTGGTGGTTTTAATCTTATGGAATTTAAAAAAGATGGAAAGACCATTGTAAATCCACTAAGAATTGACAAACAAACAATAAATGAATTGGAATGTTCACTTTTACTTTATTATAACGGTAGGAGCAGAAGCTCGGCAAAAATTATTGATGAACAAATTAAAAATACAAAAAATAAAAATGAAAAGACAGTTGATGCAATGCACATCTTAAAACAATGTGCTTTTGATATGAAAGATAGTATTTTGATTGGAGATATAGAAAATTTTGCTCAAATTTTGAGAGAAACTTGGGAGAACAAGAAAAAGACATCATCTATTGTTTCAAACAAAGATTTGGAAACTGTAATTAATTTTGCAATGGCAAATGGTGCAGAAGCAGTTAAAGTTTCAGGTGCTGGTGGTGGTGGATTTTTAATGTTATACACAAATCCAATGAACAGGCAACAACTTATTGATGCAATGAAAAATTTAGACGGAATAATATATCCTGTAAAATTTTCAAAATCAGGAGTTGAAAGTTGGGTAATTGATTAAGGAGATTATATGCAAGCATTAATTCTTGCAGGTGGCAAGGGAACAAGACTTAGCGAACTAACAAAAAATGAGATACCAAAACCAATGGTAAAAATGCTTGGAAAACCATTACTTGAATATGCTATTGACAGATTAAAAGAAAATGGAATAACTGATATTTTTATTAGTATCGGGCATTTGCATGAAAAAATAGAAGAATATTTTGGAGATGGCAAAAAGTTTGGTGTTAATATCACATACTTGTGTGAAAATGAACCTTTGGGTTCAGGTGGAGCGTTATACTTTTTAAAAGGTAAAGTTAATTCAGATTTTGTTATTTGTTCTGCTGATGCAATATTTGATATTGATATTAAAAAGATGTATGAATTTCATAAATCTAAAAATTCATTAATCACTTTGTTTGCTCATCCAAATTTGCACCCATATGATAGTGATTTAATTATTACAGATGATAATGATTGTGTTTTGGAAATAAATTCAAAAAATAATGTGAGAGATTTTTATTATAAAAATTTGGTAAATGCTGGATTTTTTATTGTAAATCCAAAAACACTTGAATATTTTACCGAATTAAAAAAAATCAATTTGGAACACGATTTTATTAATAACTATGTACCACAAAAATGTGTTTTTGCTTATAAATCGAGCGAGTATATTAAAGATGTTGGAACTGTTGAAAGATTTAATTTGACATCAAAAGATATACAAAATAACATTGTTGTACACAAGAATTTAAAATATAAACAAAAAGCAATATTTTTAGATAGAGATGGAACCATTAATGTTTATAAAGGTTTTATAAATAATCATAAAGATATTGAATTATTGCCAACTGTGGTTGATGCAATAAAAAAGATAAATGACAGTGGGTATCTTGCAATTATTATATCAAATCAACCTGTTATTGCACGTGGTGAAGCAAGCAAAGAAGATGTTGATGAGTGCTTTAAAAAGATAGAAACTTTGCTAGGAGAAAAAGGTGCATATATTGATGGAGTTTATTATTGCCCACATCATCCACACAGTGGTTTTATTGGAGAAGTAAAAGAATTAAAAATAAATTGTGAATGTAGGAAACCTAAAATTGGGTTAATAGAAAAAGCACAAAAAGATTTTAATTTAGATTTAAACTCTTGCTATATGATTGGTGATACAAGTGTTGATATAGAAACAGGCAAAAATGCTGGTATTAAAACAATACTTGTAAAAACTGGGAAAAATGAAGAAAAAGCAGTGGAAAGTGATTATGTTGCAAATAATTTGCTTGATGCTGTAAATTTTGTATTAGGAGATTAAAAATGAAACAAAGAACATTAGAAATTAAAAAAGATTTTTTTGAAAGACATACTGATTTGATATATTTAGATGAGCAAATAACAAAATCAATAGAATTGATTGTTGATTTGAAAAAAGAAAACAAAATACTTTTATGTGGAAATGGTGGAAGTGCTGCTGATTGTGAACACATTGCAGGTGAACTCT
The DNA here is from genome assembly GCA_937915245.1 of uncultured Clostridia bacterium. Lineage (GTDB taxonomy): Bacteria > Bacillota > Clostridia > Christensenellales > UBA1242 > UBA5893. The sequence goes on from CALDLU010000193.1 coordinate 11,409, forward strand.
TAAAATCATTTGAATTAAAAAGAAAATTATCCGACAAAATGTATAAAAAATTGAAAGATAGTTATGGCGAAGAAGGTACATTTATTGCAGACAACTTGCAACAAGCAGTAAAAGCAATACCATTAACATCATTTTGTGCATATAATACTGCATTCTTAAATGATTGTAATGAAAAAATGATGTTTGCTCAACTTGTAAATGCTTTGGGAATTAAAGATGATATTTTAATTTCAATATCAACAAGTGGAAATTCAAAAAATGTTGTTTATGCAAGTATGCTTGCAAAAACAATGGGAATAAAAGTAATTGCTCTCACAGGAGAAACTGGTGGTAAACTTAAAGATATTGCTGATATAACAATCAATGTTCCATCAAAGAGAGTTTATAGAATACAAGAGTATCATTTACCAATTTATCACTTGCTATGCCTTTGCGTTGAAAGTGAATTATTTGAAGAATAAAAGTAAAAAATGCCAAGTGAAAACTTGGTATTTTTTTGTTTGTGATTTGATATATTTATGTTATAATTAAATTGTTATGGATAAGAAAGTTATAAAATTATTATGTTTTTCTTTAATCTTTACAGTGTTTTTACCTGTTGGAATTTTTTTGATAATTTTTGGAGCATCAAAAAGTAGTATACTTTTAACCATTGGAATAATACTAACTGTTCTAGGTTTTTATGGCTGTCCAATAATTTGGATAAAGTTTGGTGAAATGAAAGTTTATCAAAATGTTTGTAACCAAATTATAAAAAATAACATTCAAAGTATTGATGAGCTTGCTTCAATATATGGGAAGAAAAGTGAAGAAATGCTTAAAAATGTGCAATACCTTATTGCACAAGGTTATTTGATGGGCTTTGAGATTGTTGACGGGAAATATATTGTTCCAAAAGACAAAAAAGTTTTATCAAAAGATGAATTACTTGAAAAAGAAGGTCATATCAAAACTGGTGTATGTTTGGGTTGTGGTGCACCAATCGAAATGATTGGTAATGCAAAACCAAAATGTCCATATTGTGGAAGAAGATACGACCAAAAACAATAAATAGTTTACTCTCATATAAGGGGGGATATATGGAAGAAACCAAAATAGAAAAAGTTGAAGCGAATATTGGAGCAGAAATTGAAAAAAACAGTTTTACTCCTTATATGCAAAAACAAGTAAAAAAATTAAGAAAGAAGGGACTTGAATATGGAGTTAGTGTTCCTTATCTTAATTATGAGTTAGATAAGCCCGAAAAACAACGAACAATATTTAATGTTATTGCAATAATATTTTTTGTTTTGGCAATAGCAATGGTTATTGGTACAGTTGTGATGTATTTTTACACTCATATATTCAGTGCTATATTTGAAATTGCAAATAAATCAAACGATTTAACAAGTTATGATACTTTGCAAAATTCGTTGGGATTGTCTGGATTTGTTGGTGTTGCAAGTTGGGCATTGGTATTAATTCTTGTAGTTATTTCATTACTGCCTATTCCTATTATTATTGTAACAATCAATTTTGCAAGAAAAAATTTAAGTTTTGCAAAAATGTCAAAACAGGAAATGGCAAAGGGTTTTGAAATAAAAAATTTTATTATCTTTTTAACTTTTAGTGCAATTTTCTCACTTGCTCTTGCAATTATATTATTGTGTCAAGGCATGGCAAGTGGTGCTTTTGGAATTTGCAGTGTAGTATTCTTATTTTTACTTTTTGTAATATGTATTGCTCTTTCAGTAATTATAATAAAAGAAAAAAATAAAGAAACTCAGTGGTTTAATACACTTCCAATAGAAAAACAACAAGATTTCTTGAATTTTAATAAAAGTTTAAATTTGGTAAAAAGTAAGAAAAATCAATCAAGAAGAATTTAAAAGGAGAAAATATGGCAAGAAATAAAGGAATTTTTAGTTTAATATTCAAAATATTTGATAAGTTTGTGGACATAAGAGTAGCATATAATGATATTAAGTCCAATCCAGAAGCAAAACAAACAAGCACTGTTCTGGCAAAAAAATCAATTTTATATTCTATAATCGGTGCAGTTGTTTTTGCAATTAGTTTTGCTCTTATTTTTTGGGGATTTAGTTTAGTGGATAGTGCATCAGTGTTCTTTGGCATTATGCTAATTATTTTAGGAATATCAATGATATTTTATCCACTTGCATTTTTAATATTGTCATTAAATTTGGTAATAAAACAGTTATTGCTTAATAAAAAGCCACTTGGCTTTATTGCACTTTCAATATTTTTGTTAATGATAGCATTAATAGTTGTTGGAGTAATTTTAACATTTACATATCTAGGCTAAAATAAAAATTCACTTTATATATAAAGTTTGGTATATATAAGGTGTTTTTTTTATATCATTATTGACAAAATTGCTGATGTAATATATATTAAAGTAAAGGAATTATATGGAAAATTTTAACTTAAATTTATTCAAAAATGGAATTAATATTAATGATAAAAATATAAGCCAAGATAGTATTGAATTGACTGGTATTGAACAAAAAATTTGGTTAACAAAAAACAATAAAAAATATTTGTATAAAATTGATGATGAAAAGGTCTTGGGGTTTTATGAACTTATTGTAAGTTACCTATGCCACAAAATTGGTGTTGATTGCGTAAATGCTTATCCAGCAATAGATAATATAAACAAGCAGACTGGAGTCGTTATTGAATCATATTTGACTGGTAAACATGAAACTCAAATTTCACTTGCAAAATTGGTCGAAAAATATAGTGATTATTTTGTCCAAGTTGATGGAAGCAGACTTGGTTATAGTGTTGAAGAAATTGAAGAGATTGTTCAAAAATTACAATTCTTGGGCTTTGAAGTTGAAAATAATCTTATTGAAAATTTGAAAGAAACTTGCCTTGTTGATTATTTGCTTTTTCAATATGATAGACATTTTGGGAATATAGAATTTTTGTTTACAAAAGAAAATGGTAAAGATTGCATAAGACTTGCACCCATGTTTGATAATGGAAGATGCCTAAATTATGATTGTGTAACTCTTGGAGATATAAGATACATAATGAAGGAAAGCGAAGTTTGTTTGTCAATGACAAATAGACAAAGTTCGGATATAGATAAATGCTTATATTCAAAAAATATTGCATACTTTATATGTAAAGAAATTCAAAACAATAAACAGTTAAATGAAATTTACTCAAAACTCTTGGCTATTGATTTTGATAAACTTGTTGATGAAATCGCAAGTATTTATCCAACAAAGATACATCAAGGGAAAATTGATATAATAAAAAAGACATATCAAATAAGACTTAATATGCTTAAAAAATATTTAAAAATCGCAAAACTAGATAAAGATGAAGCATTTTTATATAAAAGCGTGAAAAATATTAGGGTAAAAGTTCCAAAAGATTTTGTAAGAGAAAATTTAACAATTTTGTCGCAAAATGCCTATAACCAAAGTATGATATCACTAAAAAATCGAAATCGAATTGTTATTGATATGGATGAACAAAAAGATGATGATATAAAGGAGCTTATATGGTAGAACTCTATTTTAAGGATAAAAAACTTGGAATATTAAAGTATGATGGAAACAATTATATTTATACCAGTGATTTTGATAATGAAAATTATGCAAAAAATAATTATTTTCTAAATCTAACAGATTACAATTTATATGGAAGTAATTTTAAAATATCTCAAAATTTGTTTAATTTTTTTAAAAAAATCGTAATTCAAGTAAAAAAACGCAAAGATTTGTTAAAAATGTTGCAAATAACAAACAATGACACCGATTTTGATATATTAACAAAATTGGGAAAATCAAGACAAAATAGCGATAAATTTTATTTAAAATCAATTTAGGAGAATTATGAAAAAATTAACATTTGAAAATAAAAATCAAATAGTAACTTATTATGAGTGGAATGATGTTGCAAATCCAAAAGGTATAATTCAAATTGCACATGGAATGGTAGAGTATGCACAAAGATATGACAAAATAGCAAAAATATTTAATCAAAATGGCTATATTGTTGTTGCTGATGACCATAGGGGACATGGGAACACAAATCCAGAAAGCTTGGGTTATAGTGATGGGGAAATGTTTTTTGACACTATTCTTGATATGAAAAAATTGTTAGATATAACAAAAGAAAAATATCCAAACATACCATATATTTTGTTTGGGTTCAGTTATGGCTCATTTTTAACTCAATACTTTATTGGGAATTATGGTAAAAGTCTTGATGCTGTAATTATTGGTGGTAGTAGTAAAAATTCAAGATTATCAACAAAATTTGGACAATTTGTGGCAAAAATAGGTTGTATTTTTAAAGGAAAACAAAAACCTGCAAAATTAATCAAAAAACTTACATTTAATGTTTATGATAACAAATTTGAGGATAAATGCTTTTTATCAACAAACAAAGAAAATAATGAGAAGTATTTTAATGACCCGTTTTGTTCATTTGTATGTAGTTACAACTTTTACTATAATTTCTTTAAAGGACTAAACAAGCTTTACACAAAACATTATAAAAATTCACTTTCAAAAAATCTTGCAACCTTAATAATTTCTGGCGAAGATGACCCAGTTGGAAATATGAGTAAGGGAACAAAAAAATTATTTGACTATTATAAAAATGTTGGGTGCAAGAATGTTGAATTAAAACTCTATGAAAATAGCAGACACGAATTTTTAAATGAAGATAATAATAGAGCATATGACATTTTAGATTTTATTAATAGGAATATATAATAGTTGAATATTTATTCAATTAATATATTATATTTATTATTTGACATCATTGGGTATATTTGATATACTCAATGCGAATTTGCTAATGTAGCACAGCGGTAGTGCACTCGCTTGGTAAGCGAGAGGTCACGGGTCCGATTCCCGTCATTAGCTCCATAAAAAACCTTGGAAAAACCAAGGTTTTTTGTTAAAAAGGGGAAGGAATGGCAAAGTTGTATTTTAAGTATGGAACAATGGGTAGTTCAAAAACAGCATCAGCTCTTATGTGTAAGTTTAATTATGAAGAGCGTGGATTTAGGGTTCTTTTGATAAAATCTTGCATAGATAAACGAGATGTTCAAAATGGAGAAATTATTGTAAAAAGCAGAATTGGTCTTTGGGCAAAGTGTTACACATTTTTGAATAATCAAGATTTATTTGAATTTGTAAAAAGCAAAGATTATCTTAATAGTCGTGATGTTGTTATTGTTGATGAAGCACAATTTTTAACAAAAGAACAAGTTGAACA
>CALDLU010000194.1:0-2818 GCA_937915245.1 uncultured Clostridia bacterium
AAGCATAGTTATAAGCATTGTAGGTAGTAATAATTTTTTAAATAATTTTTTATTTGTTTTGCAATTTCATTTGGTTTAAATTTAAAGTAATTTTCAATATCTTTTTGTTTTGCACTCTTACCAAATTTTTCGATACTGATTTTTAGTCCATTTTCACCGATATATTTTCCCCATACCCTATCGTTCGATGCTTCCAAACTTACTTTAAGTTTTGCTCTTGATAAAACATCTTCTTTATATTTTTCACTTTGATTTTCAAATATTTCCAAACATGGAAAACTTGCAACAACTGTTTTTATGTCTTGACCTTCCAAAACAGATTTCACACTTTGTGCCAATTCCACTTCACTGCCTGTTGCAAGAATTTCAACTTCACCATAATCACCACTAATAATATAGCCACCAAGTTTTGCTTGTTCAAATGTATTAGTTTGATTTTTTAAAACTTGTTTTGAAAGAACAAAGCACGATGGCTTTTGCATTGATAATGCATTATCATAACAAGCGAGCAATTCAACCATATTACATGGTCTGTATACATTCAAATTTGGAATAAGTCTTAATGCTCCAAGTTGTTCAACACTTTGATGTGTTGGTCCATCTTCTCCAACTCTAAAATTATCATGACTAAACATAAATATTGAAGGAATATTCATCAATGCACTCATTCTTATTGGTGGTAACATATAGTTTGAAAATGTTAAAAATGTTGAGCAAAAAGATGGATTCTTCATATACAAAGTTATTCCGTTACAGATTGCACCCATTGAATGTTCTCTAACACCAAAATGTATATTCCTACCTTTTCTATTTTCAAAGGAGAAATCTCCACCATCTTCAATATATGCTTTTGTTGTTAATGCAACATCAGCACTTCCACCAACAAGTCTTGGCAACTTATTTGATAATTCTTTTAATATTATTTGATTTGCATCTCGCATTGAATAATCTTTATCAATTTGTTCTTGCTTTAATAAGTGCAACATATTGATTGGTTTATTATCCATATAATTGACTAATTGTTTATATAGTTCTGGACAAGCCTTTTGATATACAGCAAAATTATTATTCCATTTTTCAACCAAATGATTATTTCTTTCATTTGTTTTTAAAATATGTTCTCTGACATCCAAAGGAAGTTTAAAAGGGTCTACTATATCTAATTTATCTTTTAAATCTTCAAGGTCTTGTGCAGTTAATGGATTTCCATGTATTAGATTTGAACCAGCAAGTTTTGAATTTAGACCAATAGTAGTTTTAAAAATTATAACTGTTGGTTTATTATTACACCTTTTTGCTTTTGCAATAGCTCTCGTTACATAAAAATAATTGTTACCATTTCTACAAACAATAACATTCCAATTCATTGCCTTAAATTTTTTTATTGGGTTTTCTGTGTTTGAAAGGTTTAAACTACCATCTATTGTCATCTTGTTGCAATCATATAACAATATTAACTTGTTCAGTTTTAATGTACCAGCAAGACTTATTGCTTCTTGTGCAACGCCTTCCATCAAGCAACCATCTCCACATAAGCAATAGGTGTAATTATCTATAACAGGATATTTTTGTGCATTAAAGCGAGAAGAAACCATTGTTTCTGCAATCGCCATTCCAACAGCATTAGCAACACCTTGCCCAAGTGGGCCTGTTGACACTTCAACAAAGTTTGTTGTGTTATATTCTGGATGCCCTGGAGTTTTTGAGTCAAGTTGCCTAAAATTTTTTAAATCATCTTCACTTAACCCAAAATTAAACATATATGCAGTTGCATAGTAAAGTGCACTAGCATGCCCACACGATAAAACAAATCTATCTCTTGGGAAAAATTTATGGTCTTTTACATCGTAAAAATAGTGGTCTTTAAAGAGTGCATACATAATTTCTGTTGCCCCAAGTGCCACTCCTGGATGACCACTATTTGCATTTGTTATCATTTCACAAGACAAAGTTCTTAAATAATTTAAGCACTTTTTATTTATATTCACAATATTCCTCCAAACACTTTTTAATCTCGTCTTCTATTGTGCTTTTCTTTTTATTCCTTACGCTTATTATAAATTTTGATATTCTTTCAAGTTCAAAATTGTTTTGTTCAAAAGTAAGTAAATTTGGAACAATAAATTCATCAACAAAACCTAATTTGCTTTGCTTTATCAATTTTTCTTTTGAAAACTTTAAATATATAATTAATGAATGGCTAAAATTCTTGTACTGATTATCACGCAAAAAATAATGACTTGGTATTGTTATTATTGAATTCTCAAACTCAGAACAACTTTTTACTGCCTTATTTTCTTGAGTTCTTAAATACTCAACCCCACAAAGTTCTTCCATATCTTTTCTGTTTTGTAACTGATAATTAATATATTCATCGCAATTTAAAAAATATAAACCGAGAGAATCAGCAATACTCTGTGCGATTTCTATATTATATTCATAGTTTAAACCAATAATAACAACATTATCTATCATATAATTTATTTTACCATAAATCTAAATTTTATAATAACAATTTTCTAATTTATTTTTTATTTGATAATCAATTTATTACAAGACGACAATATATTCAAAAATTCTTTTTTTGCTTTATCCAAATTCATATTAAAAGTTACATTCATTGTTCCAATATATTCATCACATATATCAAACTCTGCTGTAAAAATGTACGAATTATCTTCAAGTTTTTGAATAATATAGAAAACATTTTTTCCTTGAATTGTTGAGAATTCTTTCTTTTCTATAACATCGTCATAATTTTTTGTTTTATCTATAACAAACTTAAATATATTTTTAGAAAAATAATTTGCTCTTATAA
>CALDLU010000195.1:0-3620 GCA_937915245.1 uncultured Clostridia bacterium
ACTCGTGCCAGAAATCATAGAAAAATCACTTGCTTTTATGTTGTATTCTTCAAGAGCTTTGATAACACCAAGGTGTGTGTATCCCCTTGCACCACCACCACCAAAAGCAATTCCTATTTTTGTCTTTTTATGTCTTTTAAAAATGTACATATATATTCACCTTACAACACAATATCGTTTAAGTTTTGTTTTAAATTGCATCGCAATAATAAAAGCAAAACAACATCACATATATTATATTAACATACTAAAATTAAAATACAAATATTTTTAACAAATTTCTATAAAAGTAAAAAAAAACAACCACAAACTGTGATTGTTTTTTGTATATTATTGTTAGTCTTTATTTGAATCTGAATCGCTATCTTTTGCTTTAAGTTCATCAATTTTTGCTTGACATTCAGCAATATCTGCTTTGATTGCATTTGTGTTTTCAGTTAAGATATTGTAAGAATTTTCAAGTATTGGATATCTTTCTTGGTTTTCTTTCAAAACTTCTTCACAGTGTTCAACACTAACTTTAAGTCCGTCAAGTAAATCAAGGTCTTCAGCAAGTTTCTTTGCTTTTTCTTCATCAATATCACCGATGTTGTTTACTCCGTAAAGAACAACTTTTTGTTTTGCAACAAGAGCTTCTCTTCTTCTAAGTTTTTTCTTATCTTTTTCCAAACTCTTTTTAACTCTTGCAAGTGGGAGATATTCTTTCTTTACATCTTTAAGTTGTTTTTCATTGAGTTTTAATCTTTGAGTTAATGTTTCAAGTCTTTGTTCATATTCTTCAAGTGTTAAGTTTGCTTCACTTGGTTCATTAACTGGAGCATTAGCCAATTCTTCTGCTTGTTTTTTAAGTTGTTCAACTTCAGCATCTTTGCTGTCAAGTTCGTTTTGCTTGCTATCAAGTTCTGCTTGTTTGTTTGCGAGCATTTCTTCAAGTTCTTTTATTTTTGCTTCATGTTCACTTGTTTTATCTTCAACAGGTTCTTCAATCTTTTCTTCTTCTTCGATTGGTTCAGCAACTTCTTCAGTTGTTTCTTCTATTGCTGGTTCTTCAACAGCAGGCTGTTCAACTTCTTCTTTTGTTTCTTCAGTATTTTCTTCTTTTACTGGCTCTTCTTTTGGTTCTTCAACAACTTCTTCTTCATCATCATCAAAGAAAATATCGTCAAGATTGATGTCATCATCATCTTCTTGTGTTTCTTCAGCTGGTTCTTCCTTCTTTTCTTCTTCTACTGGTTGTTCTTTTTCTTCTTCAGCCTTTTTCTTGTCTTCTTCAAATTTTAATTTTTCTTGACGGAGAGCTTCTTGTTCTTCTTTTAATTTTGCATAAGCTTCATCAAGTTCTTGTGATCTACCATTAAGTCTTTCTTCTTCCTCTTGAGCTTTTTTGAGATCAACTTCTTCATAACCAACTTGTTTTACTGGTTCTTGCATAACAACTGGTTGTTGTTGATATGTAATTTGTTGTGGTTGATCATAATATGTAGGTTGTTGTGGTACATTATTATTTTGATTATTGTTCTTTGAACTTGAATCAAGAGCACTTAAAAGTAAATTTCCCAAGAATACTACAACAAAGCCTCCAACTACGATGATACCAATGACTGCTAAAACATTCAATAATACCTCTAACATTTTTAAATCCTTCCTTTTTTATTATGTGCTTTCTGCACTATTTTTTAACAACGATATTATATCATAAAATAATTTATAGTCAATACCAAATTTTGTTATTTTATATAAATTTTAACAAAATAACTAAATTTTTAATAAAAAATCAGCTTTTTCGCTTGTTTTTTGTTAGTTTTTAACTATTTTTGCAAAAACTTGATTTATTTGCTTATTAGTTGACAAAATAAATTTTATCATTCAATCTTGCTCACAAACTTTAAAATTATCACTTGCATATAGCTAACAGTTTTTATGTAATTAAAACTCCATAAAACATAAACTTATATTTCACTACAATCATTTGCAATATATAACACTATATATTATATGTAATTATCAAAAAAACTATTATATTTATATTTTGTAAAAAATAACTTTTTCAAGAGTACTTTATAAACTACAATTCCCCGAAAACCAAATATAGTAAAAGTAATTAGTTGAATATTAATTCAACTAATAGGGTAAAATAAAAAGCATATTGATTCAATATGCCTTAAATTTACCTTTTTATTAGTTTTGCTATTGCTCCATCTTTGTAAGGTTCTTCAATTTTAACTTCAACAAACGAATCAATATCAACATTATCTTTTATATAACATTTTATGTAATTTTCTGTATGTCCAACAAAGTAATCATCAACCTTTTCTTCCACAAGAACAGTTAATATTTGTTTTTTGCTTTTTTTGATATAAGCTTTGTTTAACTTTTCATTTAGTTTTTCAAGTTTTTTCACTCTTATCTTTTTTATATTACCATCAACTTGTGGCATTTTTTCTGCAACTGTTCCACTACGAAGTGAATAAGGGAAGATATGTATGTTCGCAAACTTAACTTTTTTTGCAAAATTATAAGTCTTTTTAAACTCTTTGTCAGTTTCTCCTGGGAAACCTACAATTATATCAGTTGAAATATTTGGATTTTCAAAATTTTTACGAATAAGTTTTACTGTTTTAAGGTAATCTTTTGTCAAATACTTTCTATTCATTCTTTTTAGAACAGTATCGCAACCACTTTGAAGTGATAAATGAAAATGTGGACACATATTGATTTTTTTGCAAGCGTCCATAAGTTTTTGGTCTGCAATTCCTTGTTCAAGTGAACTTAATCTAAATCTTATATCTTGATATGGTTCTAGTTTTTCAAGTAAAAATGGTAATGCCTTTTCGCCATCAATTTTGTAGTCTGAAACATCAATACCTGTTATTATAATTTCTTTGACTTGTTTTGAAAGTTTGTCAACTTCATTTAGTATGCTAACAATATTTCTTGACCTACTTCTTCCACGAAGATATGGTATTATGCAATAAGAACAAAAGTTATTGCAACCATCTTGAATTTTTATATATGCTCTAGTTTTTGTTGGCATTGCAACATAGGTATCATCATATTCCAAAGGATTTTTATCAATTTTGATACCATTTTCATTAAGAGAATTAACCATTTCTTGCTTGTTTGCAACACCTTTAACAAATGTTACTCCATCAATATTTTCAAATTGATTTGCATTTTTTTCACTTGCACAACCACAAATCATTATTTTTGCGTTTGGGTTTAATGCCTTACATTTTGCAATGGTTTGTCTTGATTTTTTTTCTGCTTCATTTGTTACAGCACAAGTGTTAATAATATACACATCGGCAACTTCTAAATGTGAAAAAACTGTATGCCCCATTCTTTCTAGCATACTCATCATACTTTCACTTTCATATTGATTAACTTTACACCCTAGCGTGTATACTACTATTCTCATTTGTTCTCCATTAGTTGTTTAATATATAACTCACAAGTCCACAAGACATAACACATGCAGTTTCACACCTGAGTATTCTACTGCCCAGTCCAAACTCTGTTATTTTTATGTTTTTCAACTTTTTTATTTCTTCTGGTGAAAATCCACCTTCACTGCCAACTATTATAGCAATATTTTTTGCATTAGAAAAGTCTATTTTTGT
>CALDLU010000196.1:0-8011 GCA_937915245.1 uncultured Clostridia bacterium
TTAAAACGACAAGTAAATGTATTAGTAAAACTAATTTCTGAAAAAGACGAGTTAGCCTTAGAAGAATTATATAATTCAACATATAAAATAATCTACAGTTTTTTAAGAAGATACACCAATAATAAAGAAATCATACAAGATACAATTTCTATGACATTCATAACAGTGATAGAAAAATCAACAACAAAAATGTTCTATGTAAATTGCTTTTCGTGGATATTGACAATTTCAAAATTCCACTTGTTTAACAATTTAAGAAAGTTAAACAAAGAATGTTACATAGATGAGAATGAAGAAGCAAAGAATTTATCTTATGAATATTCAAGTTCACATATGGATATTGAATTTGCAATAGACAAACTAACAGAAGTTGAAAAGCAAATTCTATATTTAAAGTACCACGAAGATTTAACTATTGTTGCGATTGCAAACATTTTAAAATTATCAACATCAACAATAAAACGAGAGTTAAAAATAATTTATTCAAGGTTAAAGGAGGAACTTAATGATGAAGAATGATAAAGATTTAAAAAATGAAATAAACGCTTACTTCGATAAAGATATTCCAATGCCAGATGCAGAAGAATGTAAAAGTTTACAAAATAGATTAAGAAATTCAACAGCAAGGGAGAAATCTCCTGTTCAATTAATAAAAAAGTTATCAATAGCATTTATGGTTCTATTGGTAATAATCCCAGCAATCGTACTTCCATTTGTTTTAAATAAAGAAGAAAAATATTATAAAGATTACGAATTGACAAAAATTGAATTACAATATGATGATGCTAAAAATGTAATAGCGACTAATTATCAAAATTATGAAAGTGTTTTTGATATTTGCATATTAAATAGTTCATATGGTTATTACTCAAATAAAAATAAATTAATTTCAGTTTTATACAATTTTGAAAAAAATGATATTCCATTCACATCATTAAATTTGCAAATTGATTTAACAAATAATTACGAAAATCTAGATAAAGAAGCATATATGTATAATGCAAATATAACAAAAAATGCGAATTATACATTGTATGAAAGAGAAGTTGAAGAAACTGGAGCAAGTACATTTTATAAATTATTGGTTTTTAAAAATTATTCAGTTTATTTGTCTATGAATATCGAGGATACAGATATTTTAAATATTTTTATGTAATTTTGACACTTTTTTAACCTTCAGTAACATTATTTACTGGAGGTTATTTACAAATGAAAAAATTTTTACTTTACTTTTTTGCTATTTTTATGGGAGCATTGAATGTTACTGGTTCATTAACATTTGCTGATGCAGTAAATTTCTATTGTGATACATATTTTTATGAAAGTGGCACTGCATACTATAATGAACAAGAAACTATTGAGTACACATCATACACAATGGAAGAAGTTTACATTGCAAACAATATCCCCAATTATCAAAATGTGACGCAAGAAAATTCTTGTGCTCCAATGGCTGGTTGTATTTTAATAAGTTACTATGATTATTATTATCCAAACTTAGTCCCAAATGTTGCAACAGGATATGTGTATAATAACAAATTTTATTATAGACAAATCAATTCACAAATTTATGGAATAAAGGAAACATTGTATGATTTGATGGGAACAAACTCAATTAAGCCAGGCACATCACTCAGGCAATTCAAACAAGGAATAACAAGTTATTCAAATCAACAAGGTTATTCAGTTTCTTATTCAAGTTATGGGAAATGCAATAATATTTCAAATGTGAAAGCATCTTTCACAAACAATGCACCACTTGTTGTATTCTTAAATTCTTATGATTACACACCTTTTAATTATTACAGTATAACTGATACAAAAATGGAATTAACAAAAAGAGTTAGTCCAAACGGACATGTGGCTGTTGCATATGGATATCGTGAATATAAGTTCTATAATAATCAAGATAATTTTAGAACTGACAAATATCTTTTAATATCATTTGGTAATGGAACACAAGGAATGTTAAATATCAAGGATACTTCAAAATTAGATGAAACATTGGGGGTTAATTTCTCATGATAGCACAAAATATTTATCTTTTGGAAACATATATAACTGATAAAGTATATTTAGAATATTTGTACGCACTTTCATCATCAAGTGTGATAGAAAATGAAATAGCAAAAACAGCCGCAAAATTAAACGAAATAGAAAAAAGTATAAACCAATTAAAATCACCATACAAAGACATTCTTTATATGAAGTATGTGCAAAATTATGATTACTTTAAAATTGCACGCACATTAAATTATTCAACACAAAGAATATTCCAATTAAGAAAAGATGCAATCGAATTGTTTAGTGAAGCATATTCAAATGTTGCATCAAAGTAATATAAAAAACCGATAAGTTGTTTGCTTATCGGTTTTTGTTTAATTCTTTTTTAAGTATGAATAATATTCACATTTTCTAGAACCAAAATCACAGCCATAGGCAACTGAATAATATAATTCTTTGTTATTAAAATTTATTACATCAAAAGTATTTTTTCAAATGGTTATATGTGTGAAATAATCTTTTTTGTGCAATTCTTGTAGTTGGTTGTTACAAATCTGGATGTGGTGAAGATTTGGGTGTTAGTTTGTTGTTTTTTTAAATTAAAAAACTTTTACAGTTTCAAAGATATAGTTCACTCATTGACTTTTTTTCTTATCTCTTGTATATTACTAAAATAAGAAATATGTTTATGATTTAGGAGTGTGTATGCAAAAAAAAAGAATGTCAAGCAAAATATTTTTTATAACATTTTTATTGTTTTTTTTAGTCTTTTCACTTTTGGGGGTAGACATATATTTTATTCGTGAAAATAAAACCAAAGTTTATGCAGATAGTCAAACTAATAGTGTAATTAATTGTGAAGAATATTATTTGACTTCAAGTAGTAGCAAAAATGCTTCAGAAGAATATGCATTTGAAAATGATAAAAACATAATTAACTCTGTTGAATACTATGATAACCTATTTGATGGGAAAACAACGCAAGATATTTTGGAAAATCATACATTGCAACTTATGCAACGAAAATTTGTTGATACAATCGGCTATGATAAGTTAGAAAGAGAGTTTTTAGCTGGAGAAGATAAACAAGATTGCAAAAAAATGCTTAATTGGTTATTTAACGACAGCAGAGCCTTAAAAGATTTTGTGACTGGCGGAACTCCTAATGGGGGCAATTATATAAACGCATTAAAAGTTTTGACAAGATTATACAAAGAGCATAGTGCGGATTTGTCCGATACAACAGAATTGTTTGCACCAGAAGCGGGTTCGACAAGAAATCGTGGAGATGTGTATCGCACAATGATGATTGCAATTGCTTTAACAAATGCAAGAGATGTTTATGGTTGGGTAAATTCAGGAGATATTCTTGACCCACTTGCCAGATATGAGGCATTTAAATTTACTTACCTCGCAGATGATTATCATTTAAGATACGATATTTTTGAAAATCTTTGCGTTGAAGAAATGAGATACCTTATGAGTTCTCGTATCAATAGTGAGGAAATATATTGGCTTAATGCATATTCAACAATAAAATATTTAGAAAAAAATTCAAATATTAAATATCCAAATGTTTATTCGCCACACTCGCACATTAGATATGGCAGAGATTGGAACTATGAGGCAAAAGGATATTACAAAGCAGAGAATTTTGAGCAATATAATCAGAAGTATATGCTTGAACAATTTGGTGTTCATTTAACTACAACTCCACGTTTATGGATGGCAATGGAAGGTAGTCAAATCTGTTGGGGGATTTCCTATCTTGGAACAAATTTTGCCTCGGCATTTGGCGTCCCATCTCATTATGTAAGGCAACCTGACCACGCAGCATTTTTTGTGTATAACAAAGATGAAAACGGGAGAACAATTTGGACAATAGATAACGATATTTTTGGGTGGACAAAATCGTGGATAAATGAAGATACTGTTGGACATGGAAACAATCGTATGATGTGCGATTGGGGAACAATTGGCAGTGAGCAAGTTACACATTACAATGGCACATATATTCTTTTATCTGCGACAGCACTAGATAACCAAGAAAACTATGAAAAGGCAGAACTGGTCTTAAGTCTTAAAAGTGCAACTCCAGTATCCGAGCAAGAAGAATTGTTTAGATATGCATTGTCTATAATGCCATATCATTTAGATGGATGGTATGAACTTGTAAAGTTATATATAAACACAAACAAAGATGATGCAGAACTTGTAAAATTGGCAGAAGAAATTGTACAAAATATGTATTGTTTTCCACTTCCTATGCATGAATTGATTGACTTGATTGAAAAGGAACTAATCACTCGCAATACTAATTCATCTATTATTCAACTTGCAAAAGTTAGAAATATAGACAGTATTGCATTGCAAAGGGCAATCAATGTGGATAGTGATGAAGATGCAAAGAAAATAATTGCACAAACTTCTCCTTGTGTTCAAGAAGCAAAATATCTTCTTGGTTTGGCGGAAGAAGAAAAACTTGCAACATTCTCTTTTGATGGTGAAAATAAAAATAAATTAGTATTTAATTCAAATTACACAGGTGTAAGATATAAGTATAGTATTGATGGTGGGGTAACATGGAGTGATTCCCTTTTCACATCACAAGATGATATTACTCACGAATTGATGGCAAGTGAGTTAAATAGCATTTCAAGCACTAATGATATTTATATTTGGCTTGATGGGTGGGGAACAACAGTTGACCTTGAAAAAGCGTTTAAAATTGACATATTAGATGGAACGAAAATTACTAATCTAGAATCAAATGATAACGAAAATAGATTTTTTGGAAATTTTATAAACATTGAATATTCGCTTGATATGACTCTGTGGCAAGATTTAAGTGAAGAAAGTATTTTTGTAGGTGAAAAAACGATTTATGTCCGTTACAAAAGGCATGGAGTAACATTGCAAGGAAGCGAGACAACTTTTAAATTTACCGACAATTTTAACTCAACAAGAAATTATATTCCAATGTCTTCACTTCAATTATATGATTATTCAAGTGAAGAAGCTTCTCGAAATGACTATGCAAAGTATGCTATTGATGGAAAACTTTCCACTCGTTGGCACACAAAATGGAGTGGTGGAGACACTGATAGGTTTATTATTGTAAAACTAGATAATAGCAAATATATAAGTGGCTTAGATTACACTCCTGTTGGTGGAAATGGAACAATGCTTGCTTGCGATGTATATGTAAGTCAAGATGGGGAAAACTGGACTTTGGCAACAAGTGTTAGTGGTTGGGAAACAATAACACAAAGAAATCGCTAACTTTTACCCCAGTTTATGGACAATATATTAAAGTTATTGGAACAAATACGGTTGGTGGTTTTTGTTCAGCAAGATTGCTTGAATTTTTTGAAGATACAACCTTATCAAACAAACAGATAACTGGAATAGAAATAGAGAATTTACCAAACAAAAAAGTTTATATTCAAAATCAAAAGATAAACTATAAAGGTTTGAGAGTAAGAGTTAATTTCCAAGATGATACTTTTGCTATCATTCCAAATGAATTATTGACATTAGATGATATTTTATTTACTCAAACTGGGACAAAAGAAATAACAATCAAATACAATGAGACACATAAAACAAACTTTACAGTCAAAATTATAGATGTTAGTGATAGTGTTGCTTTGGTTGGAGAAAATTATTTTTCTTCACTTGACGATGCAATCAAAAGCATTGACTCTGAGGAAACAATTGAACTTTTGAAAGATGTTGAGGTGTCTTCTGAATATAACATCTCAAATAAAATTACAATCAACGGAAACAATCATCTTTTAGAACGAAAAAATGATTGTTTATCTACAATTTTTACAGTGACTGGCAGTGGAAGTTTGACGCTTAAAAATTTAATAATTGATGGCGGTGCAGTTTGGGGTGGAGATATATATTCTATTTTAGGTCGTGGAAATGTAAATAATGGTATTTCTGCAACAAGCCCACTAATTAAAATAAGTGAAAGAACCGAACTTGCCTTGGAAGATTGTATTTTAAAAAATAATTTTAACAATTCTGCCAATGCACAAAATGCTGGTGGTGCAATTTTCTTGGGTGGACAAGCAAAAGCAACTTTGTCTAATACAACAATTAAGGATTGTTTTTCGTATACATTTGGTTCTGCAGTTTATATGCGAGATAATTCAAGTTTAATTATTGATAGTGGAGTTTTTTCAAGCAATAGTGGAACCACAAAATATAACACATCAGTGATTTGCATTGATAATTCGTCTACTTGTATTGTCAATGGCGGAACATTTGAAAACAACCTTGCAAATGCAAAGGGTGGTATATTTTGGATATCAAATGGAAGACTTGATATTAATGGTGGTAAATTTAGGAATAATTATGCAACACTTGGGTCAAGTATTTACTTAAATGGAAGTGCAAAAGTTAATATTGCCGATTTTGAAGAAATGGAAGAAGTCTACCTACCAATAGGTAAAAAAATCAATATTTTAGGGTTGCTTTTAAATAAAACATTAAATATTAAAATGGAAAACCCTTCAAATGACACCGTTGTCGCAGTGTGTGAAGATAATGAGATAATATACAAAGTTCTAAAATCCATAAGCATGGCAGATAAACTTCTTTATGTTGATGGGAATAATATAAAAATTGGAGAAAAAACATCTGCCAAGGCGGTAATTAAAAACAGTGAAAAAGAAATCTATTTTTCAGACTTTGTTCAAGCTGTGAATTGTGCCGATAGCGGTGATAAAATAATTTTATGTGCAGATGCAAGGTTAAGTGAAGATATTTATATTGAAATGCCATTAATTATTGACCTTTCAAATTATCAATTTGATGGTATTCAGCATATTAAGACACAATCATTGTGTAAAGTTTTTGCTGATAATTTATTGAAAATTCGTAAACATATATACAATCAAAATATCTTATATACATGGAGTGATGATAATTTAACATGCACGGCAACTGGTTATTGTGAATGTGGTGAAAAATACTCAGAAACTGTTCAAACAACAAAAGTAATTGCAACCAAAGCAAGTTATGAAAGTGATGAAATTTCAAATTTTACTGCTGAATTTACTTATGCTGAATTTGTAAAACAAGAGAAAAATAATGTTGTTACAGGCAATCGCTTAACAAAACCTCAAACTGAAGAAATCCCTCCTGAAAATGCAAACAAAAAAGATATTGTTTTAATATTTGCAATTGTGGGTAGTGGTATTGTTTTGATTGTGGTAGTAATATTATTTTTATATAAGCATAAAAAGAAAAAATCAAATAAAAAGAAACTTTAAAAATAGCTAAAATATAAATAAGTAACAATGCAATACATGTAATGCGTTGTTACTTTTTTATTTTAAAAAAATAAGATAAAAAGTTTAAGATGGCAGTATTTATACTTTATTTTAATTTACAAAATTCAAAACGATAATATTGTAAACCTAGTTGACAAAAGGAGTATAAAAAGGGATAAAAATGATGCATATGTATTAAATCTCACTTTAACCACTTAAAAAAAACTCGTGCTTACCCGAGTTTTGTTTTATTTTTACTATTTTTATTTTTCTTAATTCTAACAATGATAAAGGTTGATGCTATTATTAGTACAAAAATACTTGAAATTATTATTGTTGTGATAATGGTTGACTTACTTTGAGATGTGTCATTATTATCATCATCATTTCCATTTTGTTCGTTATTATTATCGTTTGGATTATCAGGATTTGGCTCAACATTTTCTTCTTTTTGAAGTGATATTATCATTATTGTATTTTTGTAATTATCTTTGTTTTCGCCTACATAAATCGTAGTCGCACTTGTTAAATCTTTAACTGATAAATCAGGTTTTTCCCATTGCCAACCAGTAGGTAGGGTGATATCGGAAAGAGTTGTTGCATTGCTGGGGATTTTAATTGCACTATTAGGTTTTATTGGCACATCAATTGGTAAAATCTTGAACTCTAAATTTAGGCTTCCAGTATAATTTCCAATCCCATTTATTTTAATTTCAGCAGTG
>CALDLU010000197.1:0-8126 GCA_937915245.1 uncultured Clostridia bacterium
GAATAGGCGACAGTGTCACAGGTAAAAATGAAATTGTTCCAACCTTTGATGCGAAAATTTTTAATTTTTACGCACAAGTTACACCAGGTGTTATTGCTACTGAAAAAGATAGATTTCCTATTACTCTCGTAGATCGTGGGATAATAATTGGACCAGGAATGGCACACTCATTTGGTTATTTTGGTTTGAGTGATGCGCCGCAAGCGTTTAACTATGTTATTCCATCTAGCCAAACACAATATTCAAAAGTTTATGCTGAGTTTGACCTATCAGCAAGACCACAATCATTTGCAATAAAAGTTACGCCACAAAGCGACACCTCTGTTATAGAACTGCAACAAGATGACCTTGCAGATGTAACAGCAGGTGTTTTTCAGTTACCATTGTATTTAGTAAAAATACAAACCAACGGAACAATAACATTTGAAGATATAAGACAAATGCTAAATCGAGTTTCGTATGCTTCACACTCAAACGAATCAGACCATTCATTGAAAGCCGATGTTACACCACAAGCAGATAACGCTACAAAAGCACAAAGATTAGTTTTCACAACAACAGCACCAACATCAAGTCCACCAGCTGGTACATTGATTGTCTATTATGGAACTAGTGTTCCAGCAACTAGATATGACAGAGTGTTGTATTTGATAGGAGTTTAATATGGGTGCTTATTTAGGTTCAAAGATGCTGTTTGTAAATAAGTTTGGCTCTAAGGAACTAAGAGAAATGTACCTTGGAAACCAACTAATTTATGGCTTTACAAATGCTGATTATTCAGTTGATGAAATGGTTGGAGAAAAAGCACCAGCAGGAGATTATCCAGTTATAAAGGGAACAGGTAGTGTGATAACAGTTTCTACAAATAAATATAACCCTGGATATGGATATACAAAATATTATTGTGACCATATGAACTTTTACTTTTTTTATAGTGGCGTTGTAGAAGTCTTTGATAGATATGGAAATGAGATAATTACAGTTAATAATGGCATATCATTCAGTTTTGCCTCAGGCAAATGGGAAGTAACTAGAAAAGTTACTATTTATGGACAGGAAGTGTTAAACAAGACAACAAAAGAAACGGATATAAATCAAAATTATTTAACTTATGAAATCTATTACGATACAGCAAATAGACAATGGGTAGTAGTAAATTGTGGAAATCAGTATAGGAGTGCAGTAAAAGATTGGATACCAGCTTATTTTAGATTGAGGCCTCAAATATGGTTTCTTATATCCACAGTAAGTACACAAATTTTTGATGGTTCAATAAATGTGACCTATATGAATAGGGCAAAAGGTATGCCAAATGCAAAAACCTAAAAGGAGGAGCAATGAACAACATAAAAATTACTTTACACAACAATAAAAAATATGATGCTGTAAACATAGAAAACATTGATATCCTTGAAGATGAGAATAATGCAACTTCAATTGATATTGAATTTCCTAAGGAATATGAAAACTACTCAAAACGAATTGATTTTATGAATTTGCGTAGGGAAAAATGGACAACAAGTTTGTATGCACCAGAGGATAACCGAAACAAATATGATGATAATTTTGATAAATTAAACTTTACATTTACAATACCAAATTCAATGGCAAAGCGTGGGGAATTACAAATTCAGCCCATTGCATACTTAGCAGATGGAACAAACACTACAGTGCCATTTAGAGTTTTAATTGTAACAATAAATAATTCGATTTTATATGCAAAAGTTCAAGGTCAAGACAACCCAGACATTATTGTAAAGGCTTATGAATACGCAAATATCGCACTTGAAACAGCAAATGAAGCTAACACAAGGTCAAAACACGCAGAAGATTTGACAGTTGCGTCAGCAGAAAGTGCAAGGCAAGCAGAATTAAGTGCTAAAAATGCAGAAACTAGTTCTAAAAACGCTCAGACAAGTGCTAAGAACTCTGAAACAAGTGCAAAAAATAGTGAATCTAGTGCAAAAGCCGCTCAAACCAGTGCAAGCAACGCTCAAACATCTGCCGATAATGCAGATAAAAGGGCAACAAGTGCAGAAAGTGTCTCAAAAGAAGCAAATACAAAGTCTACACAAGCAGTTAATACATCAAATGATGCTAACACCAAAGCAACTAAAACACTAGAAATAGTAGATGCGTTATCAGTTAGTAGTGAAGAGATTGATTGCGAAAGTCATGTTGCTGTGAAAATAGAGACAAATTCAAGTACAAAGCATAAAAACATAAAATTCTCAATACCAGCACCTAAAAAGGGAACTTCATATAGGAACAAAGGTATTTGGGATGCAACAATAAGTTATGTTAACGATCAATATTATATCGACACTGTTACAATCTATGGTTGCACTTATTGGTGTAAAAAAAGTAACACTAATCAAAAGCCAGAGAACAGTGTTGAAAACGAGTATTGGGGAATATTGGCACTTAAAGGCAATGATGCTGGTGTAACAATCGTTGACAACTTAGATTCGGATCGCCCAGACTTTGTGCTTTCAGCAAAGCAGGGAAAAGTTCTTAAGGAAATGCTTTGCAATATTATTCAGCAAAACAAAGATGGCACAGAGTTAACAATTAATGATATTGTTTTGGTAGAAGAATAATTATATAAATAAAAGGAGGTAGGAAGTGACTTATAGACCATATTACAAAGATAAAAAAGGTAATTTTGTTGATTTGCCATTGTATGCTGACAGAGCCGATAAACTAGGCATATCAACTATTGGCTCAAAAAAAGAGCCAATTTACTTAAACCAAGGAATCCCTGAAAGATGTAGCGAGCTCGATTCTAAGATTGTTGACCTAATCTACCCTATTGGTGCAATTTATATTTCAGCAAACAACTCAAATCCGAAACAATTATTTGGTGGGGAATGGGAGCAACTTAAGGATAGATTTTTGCTAGGTGCTGGAACAATATATTCGAATGGGCAAACAGGCGGGGAAGCAACTCATACACTAACTACTAATGAATTGCCTTCTCACAATCATAGTGCAAGTTGTAGTGAAAATGGAACACATACACACTCAGTATATAGCACAGATACATGGTCTTCAAATGCGGTTGGTTTGCAACATGGAACAAAGGCGGCTGGAATTGCAGGGGTTGACCAATGGGGAGGAAATGAATCGTACAACACAAACCAGGCACATGGAGAGCAAATACTAGGTAATAGTGGAAACCATTTACATACAATTTCAATTGGAAATTCTGGAAATGGGGTGGCACACAACAATATGCCGCCTTATTTAGTTGTTAATATTTGGCAAAGAATTTCATAAAAAGAGATCAATTCAATATAATTTTGTATTATAAATTTACACTAAAATTTTTATTTAATTGGAGAAAAGTATGATAGCAATAGTTATAAGCATATGCGCTAGTGTTATAAGTGGAATGGTTGTGTTCTTCTTGCAACACTTCTTTAAGAAAAGACAAAAGGAAGAAGAAAAACGAGAAGAAAGGCAACATAAGAAAGATGTTCTGATGATGAAAAGCATCAATGCAGTTGGCGATTTAACACTAGCAAATGCCATTGCAATTCGTGATGGTAAGACTAACGGGGAACTTAAAAAGGCCCTTAAAGAATATGATGAGTCGAGCAAAGAAATGCTCGACTTTTTAATTGAGAATTCAGCAGATGGAGGTAATAAATAATGTTGGAGATCATTTGTGTACCAGTGATTGTCTCATTGGTTTTTGGTTTAATGGAAGCCTATAAAGTATTAATTGCAAAAACAAAAAATAAGGAAACACTTATCCGAATTATTCCTATTATTGCTTGTGTGATTGGCATTGCATTTGGAATTTTATTCTATTATGTATGCCCAAGCATCGTTGCCGCAACTAATATTTGGACAGCAATATTGATTGGTGGTGCTAGTGGGTTGTCAGCAACAGGTTGCAATCAAATTTTCAAGCAACTTAAAAAGTTTGGAATTGATGTTAAAGAAATCGAAAACAAAGAAAACGATGACAACCAAGGTGGTGCTGAATAATGCAAAACACCTCATTTGATTTTACAAATGAAGTGCCTAGAAGTAACGAATATAAAGACAAAGAAATTAAAAATCAAGAATATGTAATCATTAAAGGAACTCGCTATTTTAAGCGAGTTTTTTTAGATGATTGCGTTGAATTAGTTCGCTACGATTATAGTTCTAAAAAGTGGGTGTTTCTGCTTTTTGTTTAGGGTATTCTCTGGACTTTAATAGTTGTTTGCGGCAGTATGTGTATGAATAATATAAAGGAGCTTAATATGGAGAATTTAGAAACTGAAACTAAGAAACCTAGAATGTTAATTCTGCTAAGAAATTCGACCAAGAAACAGGCTGAAAAGATTGTAAAGGAAGATGGTAGAATCGAATATGATATTCCGTTACAAAGAAGCATTTTGAGACCTTGGGGCGAACGATTAGGATATGAGGTTCTAAAAGAAGAACTTGTCGAAGGCGGTGTATCAGGTTATAAAATCTCAGCCGAAAATAGAGATGAGATTGTAAGACTAAAAGCAATGGCTGATAGACACGAGTTCGAAGCTTTGGGAATTTATATGTCAGATAGACTAGGAAGAATTGCAGATGAAACACCATTGATAGTATCGTTCCTAAATGCTAGGGGCATAAAAGTATTATCATACACAGAAGGCGAGATATCATCAAAAACACATAACGATAAATTGATGACATACCTTAGATATTGGCAAGCAGAAGGCGAAAGCCTTAAAACATCAATAAGAATTAAAGATGCTAACGAAAAGTGCGTAGAGCAAGGAAAATGGAGAGGTGGAACACCACCATATGGTTATAGGTCAGTAAGTAATGGAACATTAAACTTCAAAGGCAGACCAATATTTGATGTTGAAATAGATCCAGAGACTTCGCAAGTAGTTAAAAGAATATTCCAACTATACCTTGATCATTACAGCACGAAGTCAATAGCAAGAATTCTAAACGATGAAAATATCCCAACTAGAAGAGGCACTTTGTGGGCAAACAACACAGTATCAAAAATACTTAACAATAAGTTATATACAGGCATTTATGAACTTGGTAAAGCTAGTGGAACAGTAAGAGTGATATCACCAGTAATGGAAAATTTAAAGTTTATTGAAGATGACACCTTTAACCAAGTTCAAACTATGCTAAAAGAAAACAAACTAATAAAGAACGGAAAGAGACCTACGGTAAGAGGTTCATTATTACTAACAGGTTTGCTATATTGCGAATGTGGACTAAAATGCACAGGACACACCCAAGTGTATAAAACGACAAGAGTAGATGGCTCAGAATATATCCACGAGTCCAGGTTCTATCGCTGTGGCGCACATAGATTACCTAAAAAAGGACAATGCAATAAAAAACCATTCAATGCTGATAAACTAGAAAAGATTGTCATAGATGATGCTAAGAAATTCTTACTAGAAACTGACATTGATAAACTAATTGAAAATCAAGAAGATAAAATCAAAACACAAGAAAAAGCACTAATAGAACAAGGCAAAAAGATTGCACGAGACATGACACAAAAAGAAAAAGAAGTGTCAAAACTAAAAGAAGAAGTCTATAAGGTGCTTATAGGACAAAGCCAATTCTCAGAGAAATTATTAAACGAGATTATAGAGACAAAGGAAAAGGAACTAGTTGGCCTAAAAGAAAGACATAGTGAAACGGAATCAAGAATACAAGACCTTAAGGTGGTACTAGAACAACAGAGAGTGATAAGTGGAGACTTGAAAGACTGGGGAAAGAGATTTGACTTGCAAGATATGAAAGAGAAAAAGGCTATGTTAATAGATTTAATCAATAAAATAACCATATACGATGAAAAAATTGAAGTACGATATAACATAAAGTTTGACAATTTTGAAAAAAATCATTATACTACTACAGATGAATATTTGCATGGAGATAACTTGTGTGGGGAGTTATGTCCAACGAATATACAACAAGGCGTTTCTTTATGCCTACCATTTGCACAAAGGGTAACGCAAGCGAGGACATTGGAATGGCAAACAGCAATGCACTTGTTGTTGCAGTTTCTGCAATGGAAGCCTACAAAACAATGGGAATTCCCGAAGGGCTTATTCCAATGACACACGCAATTATATATGCCTGCGAAAGTCCAAAATCAAACAGCGTTATTGTTGCAATGAACATGGCAGATGAAGATGCAAGAAACTTAAAAACAGTTACAATTCCAAATGCACTAAAAAATCATCCATCAATCAACGATGATGGAACTGGAAGTTACAAATATCCTCACGATTTTGGTGGCTATGTATATCAACAGTATATGCCAAATGAAATTAAAAACAAAGTTTATTATTTTCCAAAAAACAATGGCGATGAAAAAGATATGAAAAGAAAAAAGGTTTTTAAAGAAAATAAAAAATAAAATTGAAAATTAACATATTTTGTGGTAAGATTTAATATGAAAAATAGAAAACAACAGACAAAAGTTAAAAATGAAACTAATGTAAAAAAGCATCATTAACTTTGCAAAAAAAAAGTTGAAGTAACATTTTCAAATGCAGAAGAAGAAACATATAGTTTATAACTTAAAAAATTATAAAATTCATATAAATTTTACAAAATGACGAAGTTCATTGAAAGATTTATTGGCTTGCATTGCTTGACAGAATAAGTGTTAATATGTATTATGAGTATAGTCCAATAACAATAGCAGGTAAAAATTTTTTAAGTGGACTTGTTTACAGTTGAATTTGGAATATATGCACTTATTTTGTAAATTTTATTTAAATATACTTGCATTATTGTTATTAGTTAAAAGGAAGGTAAAAATGGATTTATTTGAAAAAATAGAAAAAAAACAGATGTTTGACTTGGTGAAAGAAAAAGGAATTTATCCTTATTTTCATGAGTTAGAATCTGGTCAAGACACTGTTGTTGATATGGAAGGAAAGCAAACAATTATGATTGGTTCCAATAATTATCTTGGTTTTACAAGTGAACCAAAAGTGGTTGATGCAGGCGTACAAGCGTTAAGAAAATATGGCACAGGTTGCAGTGGCTCAAGATTTTTAAACGGCACACTGGATATTCATGTGAAACTTGAAAACGAACTTGCAGAATTTTTACATAAGGAAGCCTGCATGACTTTTTCAACTGGCTTTCAAAGTAATTTGGGAATTATAAGTGCAGTTGCTGGAAGAAATGATGTGGTTTTGTGCGATAAAGAAAATCATGCCAGCATTTATGATGCCATCAAATTATCATATGCAAAAATGATTAGATACGAACATTCCAATATGATTGATTTGGAAGAAAAATTAAAACAAGTGCCATCAACTTGTGGAATTTTGATTGTAACTGATGGTGTGTTTAGTATGAGTGGAGAAATTTGTAATCTTCCTGAAATTGTAAGGCTTGCGAAAAAATATGGTGCAAGAGTTATGGTTGATGATGCACATGGTCTTGGCGTTTTGGGTGAATATGGCAGAGGAACAGCCGAATATTTTGGGCTTGAAGATGATGTTGACATTATTATGGGAACTTTTAGCAAAAGTTTGGCATCACTGGGTGGATACATGGTGGCAAATAAAAGAGTTGTTGAGTATGTAAAGCATACATCAAGACCTTATATCTTTAGTGCAAGCATAACACCAGCATCAATTGCTTGTGCAAGAGAGTCATTGAAATTGTTAAAAGAAAATCCTCAACGAGTTAAAGACCTCCAAAATATATCAAATTATATGCGACAAGGCTTGAAAAAACTTGGTGTAAAAATTATTGATAGTTCAACACCAATCATTCCAATTTATGTTTATGATGACGAAAAAGCATTTTTGGCGTGCAAGTTATTGCTTGAAAGGGGAGTTTATGTAAATCCTGTTGTAAGTCCTGCAACCCCTGTTGGTTTTGCACTGTTAAGAACATCATATACAGCAACGCACACAAAAGAACAAATGGATAAAGCAATGGTTGCAATCAAAGAGGTTCTTGATGAACTCAATGTTAAATGACAAATAATTAATCATGAAAAAAGGCGTTACATAATTTGTAACAGCCTTTTTTAAAATTTATAAATATTTCATTATATTTTGTCGGCATATTATATTTTTGGTTCGCAGTTTTGGAAAATTACATTGTCTGCAATTTGCACTGCC
>CALDLU010000198.1:0-1616 GCA_937915245.1 uncultured Clostridia bacterium
TTTTATCACGAGAAAAAACAGGACAATTTTACAAAGAAACAATTTGGGGTATTGAAAAACATCAAAAAGATTTTGATAGCATTGAAGAAATTAAACTTTTAAAAAATGATGAAGGTTGGAAAGGCGGAAATATTCCACGCAAGTCAGCAAAAGAAACTTTGAGTAATACTAAAAAATATGGATACTTAAAAAGTGCTAAATATTCATATTTTTCTGTTGTTGAATATAAACAAAAAAACAAAACCATAAAAAGATTTGTAGAAATTCCTTATATCTATGCAAAAGATATGAAATCAGATGAGGATTTGATTGATGCGGTTGAAAAAATTATTGGCGTTAAAAATTGCAGTGTTGTTATAAGAAAAGTTAATCCTGGGACTGTTGTAAAAATTGGTAGTGGTTACTTTAAAATTGCAGGAAATGATAAAGATAGCACTATCAAACTTCATAATTTCAACCAATTGTATTTACCTGTTGAAATGAATGAATATTTCAAAGCGGTTTCTAAAGTTATAAAAAGTCTTATAGACAAAAAGGAACTTCAATTTGATGGCGAAAATATTGTTGTAATTCAAAACCGTTTTGGTGATAAGAAACTAGTAACGAAAGAGAAAAATTTGGCATTGTATAAAGAATTAGTTAAACATTTAAACAAAGCAATTTACAAAAATGTTTCAATAACGACAATTGCCAAAAGATTAAAAACAACTTATGATACTTTTAAAGGATTAGACTGTGTAAAACAAATTGGGACAATTAAAGGATTGCTTGATGTAATAAATGGAGCAAGTGGTGGCGATTTAACAAGTGTTGGTGAAAGTAAAACTTGTGGAAAAATTTTGGTTAGCAAAATTATAAAAGAGCAACAAATTTCAATAATCAATTATTCTCCAACTGGCTTTTATGAAAAGGAGATTAAGTTAAACTGATGGGATTTAGAACTGTGGTGATAAACTCACGTTGCAAGCTTGAATTGAAGCTTAATTATTTGGTGTGTAGAGGCGAACAAATTAAGCGTGTATTTTTGGACGAAATTTCCACTGTGATAATTCACTCAACAGCAGTTGTCGTTACAACTGCTCTTTTGAGTGAACTTGTAAAAAGGAACATCAAAGTAATTGTGTGTAATGAAAAGCATAATCCGATTGCAGAATTGATGCCTTATTATGGAAGTTATAACAATGCATTTAAGTTAAAACAACAATTGAGTTGGAGTGTTCAGACCAAGCAACTTGTATGGACTGATATTGTAATTAAAAAAATTGTAAATCAATCCAAACATTTGCACTCACTTTGCATGGAAGAAGAGGCAAACAAGATGCTTGAATACGCCAGTCAAGTTGAACTTAATGATGTGACTAATCGAGAAGGTCATGCCGCAAAATTATATTTTGAAGCATTGTTTTCAAAGGACTGGAATAGAGATTGTGGCGATTTTTACAGCAAAGCATTAAACTATGGCTATACTGTTTTGTTGTCAACATTTAATAGGGAAATTGCAAAAACCGGTTACCTGACTCAACTTGGTATTTGGCATGAAAACCAATTTAATGATTTCAACCTTTCTTGTGACTTGATTGAACCTTTTAGACCAATAGTGGATAGAATTGTTTACA
>CALDLU010000199.1:0-4995 GCA_937915245.1 uncultured Clostridia bacterium
AAAAAATAACCCAACATAAATTGAGTTATTTTTATATTATTTTTAAAATATATACAAGTTTTTGATTTATATGATATACTATTTATAATTCATGTGATAAAATTAGCCAAAACATAAATTCAAATGGAGAGAAAATATGGGTATATTTAATTATATAGGTTTAATTATAATAATTCTTATTATGATTCCAAATATAGTGTTTGCTTTAACAAATAAAGATGGTTTTAACAACCTTTATAAAAATAAAAAAGTTAAAATATTGGAGCAAGTTGGTAGATATGGTTGCTTTATTTCTATGATGCTTAATGTACCATATACATATTTTGATTTTTGGTTTAACAATGCAAAGTTGGTTTATATAATTGTAAACTTTACACTAGTATTTTTATATCTTTTATTCTGGATTGTTTTTTGGAAAAAATCCGCACTTATTAAGTCTTTAGCCTTATCTATTTTACCTTCGATAATATTTATATTTAGTGGAATAATGCTACAAAACATTTTACTAATAATTTTTGCCATTATATTTGCTCCAACACATATTCTTATAAGTTATAAAAATTCAAAATTATCACAAAATTTATAATGAATTTATGATATACTATATTTATGAAGTTGCAATGTCCTTAATTTTTTACTCAATTGGCAACGAATAAAAATTTTTTAATAGAAAAAAGGATAAATATAATGAGAAAACATAATTTAATTTTTTCAATAATTACATTTTTTTGCTTAATAACATCGGTAATGTTTATTCTTACTGCTTGTAGAGAATATAAACATTCCTACACAATTATTCAAATACTGACGATAAGATAATATAAGGAAAAAATAGATAAATAGTAGTTTGTAGAGGAGAATAGAATCATGAAAATAATAATATATGGTTCCAAATATGGTACTGCAAAACAATATGCAATGGAATTATCAAAAAAGACCAATATCAAAGCGGAGAGTTATAAAGACATAAAAAATATTGATGAATACGAAACAATTGTATATATAGGCGCATTATATGCTGGAGGAGTTTTAGGAATGACCAAAACTTTAAAAAAAATAACTAATTGCGAAAATAAAAAAATTATAATTGCTACGGTTGGATTGGCAGATCCTATGGAAAAAGAAAATGTGGTCAAGATAGAAAATAGCATGAAAAGACAACTTCCAGTTGAAATATACAAAAAAACAACTATCTATCATTTAAGAGGTGGGATGGACTATTCAAAGTTGAGTTTTATACATAAAATAATAATGAAATTAGTTTATGAAAAGACAAAAAAACTATCAGAAGAAAAGAAAACAGCAGAAGATAAAGAAGTGATAGCTACTTACAATCAAAAAGTAAACTTTGTAAATTTTTCTAGTTTGGAAAATATAATTACTGAAATTAATAGGTAAGCACAAATATCAACTAGGACTATAAAAAGTATACTTTAACTAATTAGTTAGGAGTAAATGACAATGAAAAATTTTATTACAGGAATTGCTTTGTTTATTTTTGGTATAATATTATATTTGTGCTATAATTATTTTGCTGGGGATAGTTCTTCTCATTTCGGAATGTTTAGTGATGGGATTTTATTAGGACTTGCTATCGGTATTGCATTGATTGGAATTATATTAGTTATAATTGGGCTTATAAATTTATGCAAAAATAAAAAAGGAGAAAAATAATGTATAAAACAGAACTAATAGGCTACACGCCCGTAGCGAAGAAAATGGCAAAGAAAATTGAAGACAAATGTAACGAAATGGAAAAAGAAGGATATACTTTAATTTCCACAACAATTACACTTGGTGCAAAGGCTATTTTGATTTTTAAAAAGTAAAAAATACTGGGGATTCCCAGTATTTTTTGCTTTAAAATTTTTATTTTTTCTTTTTGGCTCTTAAAACACTTATAAGCACATAAGCACCAATGAGTAAAATTATTGAGCCTATCATAACTCCATACATAGCTCCAATGCTTACTTGGTTACCAAAGAAATATAAGTTGCAGTCAATATTATCTTTTATGCCAGATATAACATCAGCAGAAATCCCTTGTTTAGACATTTCTCTAAATACGCCACTTAAAGCATGATATTTAAGCAGAGATGTTCCATATGTCCCAGGCAAAAATGCTAGAATATTTTGCATTACTGAACCCATTTGAGATATAGGCATATAGGCTCCACATATAAAGCCATACCCAGCACTAACAATAGTTCCAACAGCAGATATTTGGCCTTGAGATAATAGAAAACAATTTATTATTGAAGATAATGCTGTTCCAAACAAACTAAGCATAAATAAATCTATAAAAATTAAAACCACATCTCCAAATGACATAAACCAGCCTGTTGCTCCAATATAGATAAAACATGCAACTGTACCAACGAGTGCAACTAGTAAAGTGGCAAATAAAGATGCAAAATAATATGACATTGCAATGGTAGATTTTTTAGTTGGTGTAATATATATGTCTTTTTTTGTGCCATTAACTTTGTCGGAAACCATAAGCATATTTGCACAAAAAGCAACGGTTACACAACTCACTGCAAATAAAGATGAAAATAATTGTCCGTTTACAATTCCATTTTGTATTCCCTCAGGAAGCCCTTTTGGTAAACTTTGTTTATAAATTCTAGCTAAAAAGGTTACAAATAACACTAATAAAATAATAGGAGTTATAAGAGAAGTAAAGAACATTCCTTTATCTTTAAAAAACATTTTCATGTTTCGTTTTGTCATGTAAAATAAAGTCTTCATCTTAATTACCCCCTACAAGTTTTTTGCCAGTTACGGTCAAAAACACATCGTCCATTTTACCTTTTGTTATTTCAAAATCCTTAAATAACTTTGGATATTTTATAATAAGATTTTTTGCTTCTTCGGTATCTTTAACTTCAAGTCTGAAAAAATCCCCTATTTTTTCATATGGAACGCCTAATTTTTTAACATTTTCTTCGGTCTCATTATAAATGTTTATAAAATCGCCCGAATATTTGTTCTTTAAGTCTAATGGAGTTCCTTCGGCAGATATTTTGCCATTATCAAGAATAATAACATAGTCTGCATCAGATGCTTCTTCCATATAATGAGTGGTTAAAAATACTGTCATATTTTGTTTTTTTCTACAATTATCAATAACAGACCATAATGTTTTTCTTGTTTGTGGGTCAAGACCAGTAGTTGGTTCATCTAATATTAGTATTTTGGGATTGTGTAAAAGAGCTCTAGCAACATCAATCCTTCGTCTTTGTCCACCTGAAAGTTTTCCAACAGTTCGATTGAGTAAATTTTTAAAATCTAAAAGTTCAGCAAGTTCAAGAATTCTTTTATTGGCTTTTTGTCCATAAATTTCATAAAGACTAGCACGGGAAATTAAATTATCTTTTACAGTTAAAACATTATCTAAAACAGAGTTTTGAAAAACGACACCAATTTCTTTTGTTATACTTGAAATTTGGGTATCAATATCTTTGCCATCTATTATGACCTTTCCATTATCTTTGTTAAGTGTCCCACACATGATTGAAATAGTGGTACTTTTTCCCGCACCATTTACACCAAGAAAAGCAAATAATTCACCACGCTTAACTTTAAATGATAAATTATTAACAGCATGGATATCTCCAAAAGATTTATCAAGGTTTTTAATTTCTATAATATCATTTTTCATAACAAATATATTCCTTACAATAATCTTTTAAATTATATAATTTTAAGCCAAATTTTGTCAAATATCTGAATATTTAAAGTGAAATTTTTTAAATACAATTCTTTAAAATTCAGTTATTTCAAACCTGTCTAAAATTAGACACCAAAAACTTAAATAAAATTATGGAAATTGATATAAGACGAAATTAAATTATATAACACGAATTTGCTAGGCAAAATAAGGAAATAAAGGGATTTTTAAGATATAAAATAAGCTAACTTAATAAGTCTTAATCACACCTCTTAATCAGTGGGTCTGGGGTTCGAGTCCCCAAAGATCCACCATATTCAAAGGTGCAGGGATGCATCTTTTTTTGTTATTACACTCCCACAGATTAAGAGTCAACTCTTAATCAAAATTTTTATAAGCAAAAATTTTGGCGACTGCGAAGAATAGCCAAGTATATATGCGAGCATAAACTTGTCAATTCTTCTTGTTTACAGTGGGTCTGGGGTTCAAGTCCCAAAGAGCCACCATATTCAAAGGTGCAGGGATGCATCTTTTTTTGTTATTACACTCCCACAGATTAATCAAAATATTTATAAATATTAGATAATGTTGTAAAATTTTTATCTGTGATATATTTACCTTGATGTATATGAGGGTGGTAAGGAGAAATAATATTATTCAGGTTTAAATGAAAGTTAATTGATATTATAATTGAATTAAAGCGATAAACTAAGTTTTTGTTGAAACGATAAAATTATATTTTAAATAACATAAAATAATGATTCTTTTTTTAAATATAATTTGCCGTCATTATTTTCAATATTTTCAATTACTTTTTGAGAGTATAAATTGTTTTTATTTGCTTGAATATATATTGGATTAATGCCTAAATCTTTGCATTTATTGATACCAAGTTCTAGTATTTTAGTTCCATAATGTTTGTGTCTTTCTGAAACTCGTATAGCATAAAAAATATTTCCAGACCATTTCTTCCAATTATTATCAAGTTTTGTCCTAATCCCAATATAACCGACAGTAAGTTTATTGACATACATTATATAGATGATGGTAGGGGTATCATATTTTGATATATTTCGATATTTTCTTGACATCTGGGATTCAATATATGCACCAAAGTTTGCATAAGGTATTCCATAACATAAAATGGTTGAGCCATTTTCTTTTGCTGGGATATCCTGAAACATACGATATTCAATTTCTCCCATTTGTAAATTTATCTCTTTTAGTTTATAGTTATCCACATGTGTTTATTATATCATTTATTACTTTGGCTAGTCAAACTCAAAATTTTTGCATTTCGTAAATTTTATTGGTATGACATT
>CALDLU010000200.1:0-5541 GCA_937915245.1 uncultured Clostridia bacterium
TAAGAGTTGACACATATCGTTCAAGTGGTGCAGGTGGTCAACATATTAATAAAACAGATAGTGCAATAAGAATGACACACCTTCCAACAGGTATTGTTGTAACATGTCAAGATGAAAGGTCTCAAATAAAGAACAGAGAAAAAGCAATGAATCTATTAAAAGCAAAATTGTATGATTACTACAAAACTCAAATAGATACAGAATATTCTCAAAATAGAAAAAATCAAGTTGGTACAGGTGATAGAAGTGAAAGAATAAGAACTTACAACTTCCCACAAGGTAGGATTACTGACCATAGGATAAACTATTCTGTATTCTCTATTGATACATTCTTAGATGGCGACCTAAATGATATGATTAGTGAACTTCAAAAGCATGACCAACAACAAAAGTTGGAAAACTTATCACTTAAATAAAATATTGCAAAACAATAGTTAATGTAGTAAAATATTAAAAAAGGAGTACATATGACAGATTACCAAAGATTTTTGCGAGAAAATTTAGCAATATCTCAAGGTCTTGTTGGAACATTTAATGATGATGACAAATATGTTGTATCTCAAGATGCAATTCAAGAAATTGTCAGTGCAAAAAAAATGTTGACTTCATATAAAGAAAATGAAGCATTGTGCGAACTCTGTACTCCAAATAATACTTTTAAATTAAAATTTCGTTTTACCGTTGATATTCCAAATAATAAAAAATTTGCGAGTTTATACCTGTTGGAAACTTTTGATTTATATGGTGATAAACAAGAACTAGATACATTTTTAATCAATTATAATGAAATAAATGATAATAACTTTTTAGAAAAGTTTAAAAAAGCTTTTAATCTTACAACAAAAGATGAAAGTCAAGGTAAAGATATAAAAACAACTGCTTTAAAATTTGAAACTTTGTTAATGGACAAAAAAGCAAAATTAAAAGCAATGAGTGTACCACTAATGGCACAAAACAAAAAATATATTCAAGATATATTAAAAATTCTAAAAGCAAGTGGTGCAAGCGGTGATGAAATTTTAAAGATATTCAAAAAAGAAATTTCAAAAATGTCAGTAGATAAGTTAGACCCAATGTACTGGCAAAAAGTTAAAGATATTTTAGATAAAATTTTATATAAAAATGCTGATAAACTTTCTGTTGAATATAAAAAACAAATTGAAGAAGTTAATCAACAATTCATAAAAATGTTTAGAGATAAATTCAAAGGCATTAGTTTAGTTGTCGCAAAAAAAGATGAAGCAAAAAAGAAGCCTATTATACCAGCAAAGAAAAATAAAAAAGATGACAAAAGTAAGAAAAAAGATGGTGCTAATAATAGCAGTTCTTATAATTTTGAATCTTTGTGGAAATTTGAGAATGAAAATTCTCATTTAGATAGTCAAAGTGGCAATGCTGGTGGTAAATATTCCCCATTTTCCCAATTAAATCAAAATAATAAAGTGTTAATCAATAAAGAAATTATGTTTGGTATGAGAATGGGGAAATACGTAGGTTTAATGCGATTTATTAATGTCGAACAAAAAGATGATGTAAAGGAAGATATAAAGACTGAACAACCAAAACAACAAATGCCACAACAGCAATTTAATAATCAGCAAAATAAAGACCAAGAGATTGAACTCTCTAGATAAAAATGGGTATTGTAATTTATTATATAATGTGTTAAAATATATTGTAAATATAGATAGAGGTGAGTATTATGTTAAATGTTGACAAATCAAGATTGACAAAAGAAATGCTTAAAGATGTTGAAGAATATGAAAGGACGGGTGAGGACGCAATATTCTTGCTTGCAAAAAGAAATAGCAACTATAGAGATATTATCACAAGAATGCAATCTTCAAATATTGCATTTGTTGCAAACTCTGGTGTGAAATCATTTGACGATTGGAACAACACTTGGTCATTAAACGCCAAGATAAATGAAGATATGGTGGCACTTAATGAAGATGGCGGGAATCAAAAATATTCTTGCTATGCCCTAAAAGCACCAAATTCATTTAATCAAGGACTAAGGTTGCCTTTCATTGATACATACGCTTCAAAAAAGAAAAGTTTATTTGCAGGTAATACAACTTTTTCAACATACAATAGTTTGATTGAAAATATTTCAAATTCATACAAAATAAAAATCAAAGAACTTAATTATGCCAAAAAGCATATCATTTATAAGAATGGCTCAAAACTTGTTGGCATGCTAAAAGACAAAGCTCATCGTGTTTTGAATATGTGCAGAAAGTTCTTACATAAGGAACAAACGGTTGCACCAATAAGATATAAAGGCAAAATCAAGATAACAAAATATTTGAATTCAATTTCAAAATCAAAATATGGCGTTTCACAACAAGAAAGAGTTACTGAAATTTTAGACAAGATTATGTATGCAACAGTAAAATATTTTGCAAAAAACGATAAAGTTGAATTAACTTCAAAAGAAATGCTTGTTGCAACACTATATGCAGATATACTTATGTCAAGAGCAATAAACTATGGCGATGTAAAAAATAATAACGACATAGAAAATGCATTAAAATTGCAATTATCAAATGTGTTGTGCACACTTGAACCGGGTTCAGACAAATTGAAACAATTGGCAGGACTTGGAATGAGAACTGCAATATACAACTTGGGGAAAATGGGAATTTCTTTAGATGAAGTTGTTGAGAATGCAAAAAAATGTGGTTTTACTTATTCAAACAAACCTACAAATTATGAAGAAGCATTGCTTGGAAGCAAATTAAAACTTCAAGAAAAAGAAGCGAGCACAGTTGAAGAAGAAAATGCTAATCCACAAAAGCCAACAGACAATAATAAATTAGCAGATACTGCTATTGCACAAAAAGAAAGTGAGAAAGATTATCAATACTTTACAATAAATCATGATATCCCACCATTTGTTGATTACAAAATCCCAACAAGTTATACAGTGGTTTTCGGTGAAAATAAATCGCAACAAAAGAAAGAAGAATCGGTTGAACCGGCAACAAAAGAAGTTGAATTAACACAAAAGGATGCAAGAAGATATATTGATACAGTTAGTGTAAAAGCATTTAAAAATTATATGGCAAAATCAGTTGTTATTATGAGCGGTTATGCAAACAAAACTGGAAAAGTTTATGCAAAAATGCAACGTAGACACTTGTTTGTTGAGGATATACTTGCCTACTATGAAAACAATAAACATTTTGACGCAAGTCAACTTGTGGATGACCTTAATAGATTGATTGCTCAAAAGGATGGTGATGACGAGTTGCAAGCCAGCAAATTTGCAAATTCATTACTCACATTAAGAGAATCAATAATTTTTGATATTTTCAAAGATAAACAATCCATAAAGGTAACAAATGGTGAAACAATATCAACACTTGTAAATAAATTCCTTGCCGACAATTACAATGCAACAAGTTTGACTCCATTTATTAACAATGTGTTAAAAGTAAGTATGAAAGATATTGATAAATTAAGCAAACCTAACACTTTTGAAAGTGAAAGATAAATAAAAATTCTAACCACACTTGGTTAGAATTTTTTTATGGTACAAATTAAAAATACTGAATATATATAATATATGAAAAAAGTATTTTTAATCATTATATTTGTTATTGTTTTTATATTAACATTCTTTATAAAAAATTATCCATTTTTTAATATTAATGCAGATAAAGTTTTTTCACAAATTCAATATTCACTATATATACTAAATAATGATGAATTTGAAGTCGAGTTGTCATTTGGTGAAAGGGAAGAACCTTTTAATGATAATGGTAAACCTTCCAAAAATGTAAAATATTCTTTACTTGAAATTCAATTTAAAAATCGAGATATTAATTCAAATTATATTTTTATTAATTTAAAGATTAATAATAATATTTCACAATATAAATTAATTAAAAATCCATTTAAAAATAGTTTTATTGAAGATATAAAATTAAATGAAATATACGATGATAATTTATATATAAATATAGAAGATATTAATGATAATTATTATAATTTACAATGCGTGTCAAAATTATTTAATTTTTCATATAATGACGCAAAAGAAAAATGTGTTAATGAATATAAAACTTATCTACTAGATAAATTAAATGAACACAAAAATTTTGAATGTTATTTAACTATTGCAAAAGGCTATAATACAAAAACAGTCTACTATTGGAAATTAAAAATATTAACTACAGACTTTGAAACAAAATATGCGTTATTTGATGTTGATACTTTGGAATTGATATTAAGAACATAAAATAATTGAAACTACTAGTTTTATGTGGTATAATACACGCAAAGGTGGTGATATTATGTTCACAGAAACAAAAAAAGTAATTGAAAACGCATATTTGGTTGGAGTAACTTTTTCTAATAAAGAAAATGTTGACCTTTCTTTAAAAGAATTAAAAAGTTTGTGTGAAACTGCTGGGCTTAATGTTGTTGGTCAAGATTTTCAAATGGTAAGAAAGGTAACTCCAGCAACGCTTATTGGTAGTGGGAAAATAGATGAGATTAAAGTTGAACTTGAAAAAAACAATGTTAATGTTGTTGTTTTTGATTATGAACTTTCTGGTTCTCAGGTAAGAAATTTATCTGATATTTGGGGAGTAAAAGTTATTGACAGAATAACACTTATTCTTGATATTTTTGCACAACGAGAACAAAGCAGAGAAGGTAAATTACAAGTTGAACTTGCACAATTAAAATATAACTTACCAAGACTTTCTGGCATTTCTGGAACAAGTGGAAGATTTGGTGGCAGTGGTGTTGGTATGCGTGGACCTGGTGAAACCAAACTTGAACTAGATAAAAGAATTGCTCAAAATAATATTTTAAGATTAGAAAAAGAAATTGAAAGAGTAAAGCAAAACAGACAAGTGCAAAGAAAGGCAAGACAACAAAACCCTATTTTTAAAGTCGCAATAGTAGGTTATACAAATGCTGGGAAAAGCACTCTTTTAAATTTGATAACAAAATCATCAATTTATGCTGATGATAAACTTTTTGCAACTCTGGATACAACAAGCAGAACTGTTTGGCTTAATGAAGGAAATAAGTTCATCTTAACAGACACTGTTGGATTTATCTCAAAATTACCACACAATTTGGTAGATGCTTTTTCTGCAACTTTGGAAGAAGCAAAAGATGCTGATCTAATTTTGCATGTAATAGATGCAAGTAATCCGTATTACAAAGAACAAATAGATGTTGTTAATAAAGTTTTAGATGATTTAAAAATAACCAGCCCAATAATAAAAGTTTATAATAAATGTGATAAGCTTGAAAGTAAAGAACAAACAGATGGCATATATATTTCAGCAAAAAACAACATTGGTATTGATGACTTAAAAAATGCTATATTAGAAAAAATGAGTACAATGTAACAAATTTGAATAATGTTCATATTATGATATGACAAAAGAAAAAACCAAAGAGTACAAAAGATAAAATAATTTACATATAAGATAAAATTCTTTTGGAGGGTACATAGATGAACATTTTTGGTGGACTTGGCAATATGACACATGGTGGCAATAACTGCATTTGTAA
>CALDLU010000201.1:0-1021 GCA_937915245.1 uncultured Clostridia bacterium
TTTACCATCTTTGAATATAATCATTGTTGGAACAACCATTATACCAAATCTGCGTGCAAGGTCTTCACTCTCATCAATATCAACTTTGTATATCTTTGCTTCAGTTTCTTCACTTACTTCTTCCAAAACAGGTGTAAGCATTCTGCAAGGTCCACACCATGTTGCAAAAAAGTCAACAAGTACCACCCCATTATTGTTTAATACTTTTTCTTCAAAATTATTATTGTTTATAATTTCCATTATTATCTCCTTACAAAATATATTTCTTCAAATCTCTTTGTTTTATTGTTTCTCCAAACACTTTAATAACATATGGTCTATCAATTATAACTTCACTTAATGGATATTCACCACTTGCATTAAATGAAACATCTTCCAAGAGTTTTTCCATTATAGTATGCAACCTTCTTGCTCCAATATTCTCTGAACTTTCATTTTGTTGTTCTGCTATTGTAGCAATTTCATCAAGAGCATCATCAGTGAATTTAAGGTCAATATTATCAACTTTAAGCAAACTTGCATATTGCAAAGTTATTGCATTTTTTGGAGTTGATAAAATTTTTACAAAATCTTGTTTTGTCAAATTATCAAGGTCGACTCTTATTGGAAATCTTCCTTGAAGTTCTGGAATCATATCTTCAATTTTTGAAACATGGAATGCACCTGCTGCAATAAACAAAATAAAATCAGTTTTAACATTACCATACTTTGTTGTAACTGTTGAGCCTTCAACAATAGGTAAAATATCTCTTTGTACACCTTCTCTTGATACATCAGGTCCACTTTGTGAAGACTTTCCAACAACTTTATCCATTTCATCAATAAAGATAATACCTTCTTCTTCTGCTCTCCTTATTGCTTCACTATTAACATTGTCGTTATCAATAAGTTTTTCGCTTTCTTCTTCCATAAGATTTTCTCTTGCGTGAAGAACTGTCATTTTTTTCTTTTT
The DNA here is from genome assembly GCA_937915245.1 of uncultured Clostridia bacterium. Classification (GTDB taxonomy): domain Bacteria; phylum Bacillota; class Clostridia; order Christensenellales; family UBA1242; genus UBA5893. The sequence continues at coordinate 953 of CALDLU010000201.1, forward strand.
CTTTCTATTTGGGAAAATATCTCCAAAAACAGCACCAATGCTTATTTCTCCCATACCCATACCATTCAT
>CALDLU010000202.1:0-1500 GCA_937915245.1 uncultured Clostridia bacterium
TTTTTGTTTTGAGTTTAAACCAAAAACAATGTTACCCATTTCATCTGTGCGATAAATATTTTCTTGACCAACGATAGAATTTAATCTAGTCATTACTTCTTGATTTGGTAAATTATATATATTATCCTTTTCAACAGATATTATTGCATATTGTGGACTAACTTGACTTAAAAAATCAATTTGTGAAGATGTTTTACTACCATGATGTGCAACTTTTAAAATATCACTTTTAAGTTCATCTCCATATGTTTGAATTAACTTATTTTCAATATTACTCTCTATATCCCCTGTAAGTAAAATTTTTCTATTTGCATATTCAATTTGTAGTACAACACTATAATCATTTGAATTGTTATAATTTTCTTCAAGTGGTGACAAACATTTTACACTATAATTACAATTATTTAGGTTTAACAAATTGTCATTTGCAATATTAAAAAACATATTACAGCCACTTTCATTTTGTAAACTTTCATCAATTAATTTTTTATACCCATCATCATTATTCACACTCACATCTTCAAAGTTATATCTTTCTATTTCATCTGGAGTATAAATGCTTGGTCTATAAAAATTTTTTACATCAAAGTTTTCAAAAACATAACTGCCATTACCATAATGGTCTTCATCGGCATGAGTAATCAAAAAATGATCAATAACTTTGTCCTTATTCTCAAAATATTTGTTAAGGTATATTTCAAGTTTGCTTTGATTTACATTTGACCCACAATCAACAAGCAAAATTTTGTCATCTGGAAAATTCACTAACACACAATCACCTTGTCCAATATCAACAAAATGTACTGTTAAATCACAATCGGCTAAATATACAATAGGATTTTTAAAAAATAAATTATTTAACCAATTTTCACAAGGTTTATAGAAAAATAATGTTGAACAAATCAAAATGCTACAAACTAAAAATATTAATATTCTCACTTTGTATTGTTTGATTTTATTCATTGATTACCATTTCCTCATCTAGATATTGTTGTTTAACTTTTTTCTTTAATGGTTTTTTTGACATCAGTTGCAAAATCTGTGGCATTTTATCAATCGTTTCTTTGTATCCTTCTTCAATCATATTCATCATATCATCATCTTTTGCCCTTGTTGAACTAAACTTTTTTGTTTCTGGTCCAATCATTACATCTGCTGTCAAATATCCCCTAAGCGAACTTGATTGCATTAAAATTCTTATTGTTGCTGGCAAAACATCGGTAAGTTTTATACTGTCAGTACCATAAGTTCTATACTTATTTACATCAATACCAATTACATAGTCACAACCAAATTTTTTTGGCACATTTGTTGGTATATTGTTTCTAAGTCCACCATCTGCCAAATTATACTTTCCATACACAACAGGCACAAAAATTCCAGGAACACAACAACTTCCAGCAATCGCTTTTGCCAAATTACCATTTCTAAAAACAATTTCTTTTGTTGATTTTAAATCTGTTGCAATGCAAGCAAATGGCATAGGCAAATCTTCAATAT
>CALDLU010000203.1:0-7435 GCA_937915245.1 uncultured Clostridia bacterium
ATGAGAAAAATGAAAAATTTTATATTACCAACTCATTTTTTAATCATCAATTAAACTACTTATTGCAATAGTTTTGCTTAAAAATGTCTTCGTCGCTTTCAGACAAAACTTTTGATATTAAAAACTTTGATATACCAACAATAAAAGTTTTGTATTTTTTGTAGAAAATACTAATGTTAATGAAATAAATTTTTTAAAAAATCTAATTCGTCATACTTTTGCATCTTATTATTTTGCAATTGGAATTCCGACAAAATATGTTCAGCAATGGTTAGGGCATTCTTCAATTGTATTAACAATGGACATTTACACAGACACTGATGAAAATTCGACTAAAAATAAAATTCAAAAATTATACAATAACTACTACTTAGAAAACATTTAAAATATATTTATTTTAAAATGCATTTTTTTACACCAATTTTTACACCAATCTTGAAACGAAAACAAAATATCAAAAAAATTTTTATAACAAAAAACCCTACAAAAATGTAGGGTTTGGGCGGGACTAACAAAGTTCAAGTTGAACTAATAATGGATAAAAACCTATCACTAGAGTTTTGCTAATTATTAAGTAAAACGCTTGCATTTTATAAGCGTTTTTGTTATATTATATTGTAAATAAGTTAAATAACTAATTAACGAGGTCAAAATGAGAAAAAATAAGGAGTTCGGAGAATATTTAGAACAATGTCGTGGTTCGACAACTATACAGCATCTTGCCGATATTTATGGTTGTACCCGAGTTTATATGTGGGATATTTTACATGGTAATGTAAATCCCCCACAAGACTTTTATAAGGTTGAAAATATAGCTAATGAATTAAAATTACACAATTCACAAAAAAATAAACTATACGATAAAACGGCATTGAAAAACGACATCCCCATAGATATAAAACAAATAATAATTGATAATCCAAATTTAATTGTAGATTTAAGAGAGAAGAAAGAAAAAGGAGAAATAAAATGAGAAGTATTGAAGAAAAAGTTGAAGAACATTATAAAAAAATGTTGGAAACTTATCAAATTCGTCATTATGGAAAAACTGAAGAAATAAACCCTACAATAACAAAGGCATTAAAAGATGCCGACTCTAAATCTGGTGGAAATGGAAATAATTTCCCCGATATTCAAGTCCTTTTTGAAAATCAACATGCTAGACGAATTCCCATAATGATAGAAGCTAAGGGTGAAAAAAATAAGTTAGAAAAGCTAACTAAAGATGGAATGATTGAAGGTATTACTTATTATCAAGCAGATATAAAAAACAAACAAGGCGTTATAATTCATAATTTGGGTGATGCAAATTATTCTAGCATAGTAAATTATGCTGTCAATGGTGCTGTGCATTATGCTAATGCCATATTGGACAGTAAAGGTTATGATGAAGTAATTGCTATAGGCATTAATGGGACAGAACTAAATGCTGATGGAAGTGTAAAGGATGCTCAATGTAAGGCATATTATATTTCGACAAAAAACAATAGATTGCCAAAGCATATAATTGAACTTGATAATGATTTATCTTTACTAAAGTATTCAAACTCTGAAAAGTTTTGTAACATATTGGATAAACTTGTATTAAGCGAAAAAGAAATCGAACAATTAACTCAAAAAGCCGAAATAACACTAGAATCTAAAATAAAGGCAATACATCAAAGTCTTTATGATAGCGATAGATTTAAAACCGCTTTATCAACTAATGAAAAATTATATTTATTTTGCGGCTTAATAATGGCCGGCTTGAAAACGCAAAACCTTGTTCCTCTAGCATTGTCTGATTTTAAAGGAAATGATGATAACGATGATAACGATGGAACAATTATAATTAAAAGAATAAAATCTTTTTTAAATAAGAAAAATTGTTCATCTGATAAGGTGAAAATGATATGTGGGTTGCTTAATCCAGTTTTTGAAAAACCTATATTGTGGAAAGCTATAAATGGTGAAAGCGCCATTAAAAATTTATTTAATCAAGTTAATACGGATATTATCCCATGTTTAGAAAGTAATTTACATTTGGACTTTACTGGTAAAATTTTAAATTCTTTAAATGATTGGGTGTCTATTGAAAACGATATTGCTAATGATGTAGTGTTAACTCCAAGATATGTTACAAGACTTATGGCAAAACTTGCAAGAACTGATATGAACTCATTTGTTTGGGACCGAGCAATGGGTTCTGGTGGGTTTTTAGTATCAGCAATGGACATTATGATAAAAGATGCTCAAAGTAAAATAAAAGATGAAGATAACTTAAAAGAAAAAATTACTCAGATAAAACAAAAGCAATTATTAGGAGTTGAAATTTTAGGAAATATTTATATTCTTGCTATTCTTAATATGATTTTGATGGGTGACGGTTCTTCTAATATGGTTCATGGCGATGGTCACAAATATACGGGTGCATCTTCAAATTTTCCAGCAACAGTATTTTTGCTAAATCCACCTTATTCAGCACCTGGTAAAGGATTTAATTTTGTGGAGGAAGCTCTTTCTAAAATGACAACAGGATATGCCTGTATTTTAATACAAGAAAATGCTGGTTCTGGGCATGGTTTACCGTATACAAAAAGAATTTTAAAAAATAATACATTATGTGCTTCTATTCACATGTCTGATATTTTTTGTGGAAAGTCTTCTGTTCAAACTGCAATATATTTATTCAAAGTAAATAGGCCACATGAAAAAGATGATTTGGTTAAATTCATTGATTTTTCAGAAGATGGATATACAAGACAAAACAGAAAAAAATCTAGTCAAGAAGTAAATCTTAGAGATACAGACAACGCAAAAGCAAGATATGAAGAAATTGAAGCAATTATTCTAGGTAAAATGCCAAAAACTAACTATTATACAAAAGAAAATGGCTTGTATATTGAAGATACAATTTCATTAGATGGTGATGATTGGACATTTTCTCAACACAAAAAAATTGACACAACTCCAACATTGGAAGATTTTAAAAAGACAGTTGCTGATTATTTGGCTTGGAAATTGTCAACTCTTTTAAAGGAAATATAGAATATGAATCAAAAAGAAATTCAATTAAAAGATTTATTTATAATATCCACATCCAGAAGTGTTGATAAAAATAAAATTAAGATTGAAGAAAATGCTATCTATGACTTCATAGGTAGAACTGTTGTTAATAATGGCGTCCAAGGCAAAATTAATAAACTGAATTTTGAACCAAATAATGAAAATTGCTTTTCAGTAATTCAAATTGGTCAAACATGGGCACTATGGAGAGAAAATAAATGGTATGCAAGTCAAAATATTTTTATCCTAGAACCAAAAGACAAAGAATTAAAAAACCATTTTTTGTATTTTCAAGCAGTAATTAACAAAAAACTAGGTTCTTTATATGGTAGAGACTATAATACTTATCCAACTAAAGAAGAATTAAATGAGTTAACAATTTTTATTCCATATGATGAGGGAAATAATATATGTTTTGATTATATGGATTTGCTTATAAGTGAATTGGAGCAAAAGCGTATAAGCGAATTGGATAAATATTTAAAAACAACCGGATTAAATGATTATCTACTAAATAATGAGGATACAAAAGCACTAAATAAAAAAGTTTTATTTAAAAATTTTAAAGTCAACGAGTTATTTGATATTCATCCAACAAAAACATATAAAGGTAATAATCCTTATTTAATTTCAAAAAATGGGAAAATCCCTGTGGTCGCCAACACTAGCACAAATAATGGCATTGGTGGCTACTCTAATTTAATGGCTACAGAGAAAGGTCGAATTATAACATTTTCAGATACAACAACAGCTGATTCCATATTTTATCAGCCAAATAATTTTATCGGATATAGTCATGTTCAAGGTATGTATCCATACAGCAATTTATGGAATGAAAAATCCTTACTATATTTTATGGCTATCTTTAAAAAAGTAGCATTGAGCAAAAATTTTGATTATGCAAATAAATTTAATAGGAAATTAGCTTTAGAGTTTGTGGTTATGTTGCCTACGATTGATGGTACCAGTCTAGATTATGATTATATGGAAAAATACGTAACAGCGATTGAAAAATTAACCATTAAAAATATTGTCAAATATAAAGATAATATAATTGCCAAAACAAAAGGAATATGTAAATTCAAATAATCTATTGGCATTGTTAATATTAGGGGGACTCAATTTTTAGTTGAGTTCTTTTTTAATTAGTCTTTGATTTTTATAGAAATAAATTTTCTCGCGTATTCAAATGGTGAACATGCGATTTTTTTATACTTAAAATGTGGAGATGAAAAATTAAAAATTTTTATCGCATCACACAATGGGTGTGTTGCGGAATTATACAATTATCTTATAAAAATCTTCTCCGTTTGACCGAATGGTGGTAAAGCGAGATTTATAAAATATAGTTATAAAAATTTTCCGATGGGTCAAATGGTGAGCCAACGACAAATGTAAAATAAAAAAAATAAATCCCGCATTATCAAATGGTGATAACACTAGATTGCTAGAATAAAAAATATAAAAAGATTTTGACGTTGTAAAGAATGTGTTTACACCGAGAGCTTTAAAATTTGTTTATAAAACAATTCTCGCATAGAACAATGTGGTGAATGCAGCAGTGGTAAAGTTGTTTTAGAAAAACTTTTTCCGAGCGGACAGATGATGTCCAAACGACAATTGTAAGATTGTTTTATAAAAATATTTCTCGCGCGGACAAATGGTGTCCATGCGAGGATAGTAAAATCTAGACAAAAATAAGGAGGTGTTGAAATGTAAAATAAATTTTTAAAAGCAAAAAAATAAAAGGAGATAAAAATGTACAAACAAAATAAAGAAATAATAAGCAATAATCTAATACGGATTAAAGATGAAAAAGTTGTCGAAACACTTAATGAAATGTATGAGAAAATGAAAAATACTTATCAATCAAAAAACAAGTTTTTTAATGACATTATTAAACTTGGAGTGCAAGTTTTACAAAAACAAGAAAAAGATAATTGGGCAATACAAAATGAAAAACAAACATTACTTGATGCTATACATGAACACACTAAACGAATTATTTTATAAAATTCAGCAAACCATTCATACAGACAACTTATGCTAATAGCGAAGTAAATCAGCAGTTAATGTGTGTAATTTTAAATTACTTTTTTAGCAAAATGGAAATCTATGAAAAGAATAAGTTTTATAAAAATCTTGATTTGTTTAAGATTTTGCCAAAAAATTTTGAAGAAGAAAAATATAAGTTAAAACATGATTATTTGAATGAAATTGAGTAAAAATCTGATTGTTTTCCAAATTTAGGGGCTCCCGAAAATACTTGTTGCAAGAATTTTTGGGAAAAGGAAAAACAGAACGAAAGGCGAAATAAATTGCAATTTTTATTGTAATTTTGAGCAAAAGTGATAGTTTTGACGTCGAGCAGGATAAGGCTTTGACTCAAAAATGAGCACACGCCATACTAAAACCCTTGATAAATCAAGTGTTTTAGATGACTCGTTTTACACAAAATTTAAGATTATGTGTATCATTTTGTATCACGCCCCTTTTCTTACGACAAGTTGGAAACCAACTTTCGTTTTTGTGCGATAAATCGCAAATTATAAATTAATAGGAGGAGTAATAATGAATAATAAAAATATGCCTTATGCAAAAAATATTCAATCAATAAATTTTGATAATAAAACAGAGAGAAAAGGCAAACAAAATTTTAAAAAGTCAGTTATTAATTGTGTTGGATTGACACTTTCAAACAAAATTTTAGACTACATGAAAAAAGGTGGAGATATTGAGAATCTCACACCTGATAATGTGTTTAAAAAGTAATTATTTTGTTATTTTATCTTTTGCTAATCTATAAACTAAATTTGTTTTTGATATATCAATTTCTTCTTTCCAGCAAACCACATCAGTTCCCCAGCCAATTTGTTTGGTATAGTATGCACCATTATCAATCAAGAAAACAATAATCTCCCAAAATTTTGAAAGATTTGGATTTAAATTTTCAAGAGTTTTATTTAATTCAGATTGTAGATGTTCACTGGAAATATCTCTACCTTCGGCAAATGGATTATGGATGTTTTTTTGAGTATATTTTTTAGATTTTGTTTGAGCGAGTGTAGTTTTAAAAGTTTCTAAATTATTGCAATTAATCAAATCAGATAATTCGACGTTCTTACTATTGTATTTTTGTAAAGTATCAAATAATCCATATTCAGACAACTTCAAAGAACTATATGTATAGCTATTTTTATTTTCTAAATTGGTATCATCAATCTTTACATCATAATAAGTGTTACCATCAAAGTCATCATGTTTTTTTGTTGTCTTGATAGGTAAATTGTTCTCATCAAACAATCCATAAGAAATAAAATGTTTATTGTTAAAATCAAATACTGGCAAATATTCTTTTTTCAAAGGAATAGCGTCTTCATTAATTTTTTGTTTACAAATATTAATTACTTTTTCAATCTTGTTTCTAAATTCCAATTCCTTAATATAATCTCTGATTTGATTTTGTAAAGTGCTATTTATTGAATTGAAATTTTCATTAAAAACAAAATATGAATTAGGAATATTAAACAATTCACAAATAGTTTTGGCATTAGTTAGGTTTATTTCTCTTTCGCCAGTTTCCCAAGCAGATATTGTTTTATCAGTAACATTTAATTTTTGTCCTAGTTGTTCTTGCGAGAGGTTGTTTATCTCTCTAAACATTTTTAATTTTTGTCCCATTGTTAATTCTGGGATAGTATTGTTTTTAAACATATTTTCTTCTCCTTTCTACAATAAAATTGTAACACTTAATATTAAAAAATGCACCCTACAATTATGATAAATTTCAGTTTAATTTTAAAATAATTAGAAGTCTTTCTCTACAAAATTAAAACAATTATTGTTTGTTGTGGATTTTTGGAATTAACTAGTCTACAAAATATCTAATCTTCCAATCCCATTAAATAATCTATTGTTACATCAAAGAATTTTGCAAGGATAACAAGTTGAGAGCCTTTGACATCTGCTTGTTGGTTTTCCCAACGGCAAATAGAAGCAACGCCAATTTTTGTGGCTTTGCTTAATCCTTGTATTGATAATCCTTTTTCTGTTCTTAATTCTTTTAATCTTTCTGCAAACTTTTCCATATTTTTATTATATTCCATTTTAGGAATAAAGTCATTGACATTCCGTATTAGGAATGATATAATCCCGTTATAGGAACAAATATTTTCATTTAGGAGGAAAAAATTGAAACAAACAGCTGTAATATATGCAAGATTTAGTTCTCATGGACAAACTGAACAATCAATTGAAGGTCAACTTCGTGAGTGCTATGAGTATGCTAAACGAAATGATTTAATTATTCTTCACGAATATATCGACCGTGCTTTGTCTGGAACAAATGATAAACGACCAGAATTTCAACAAATGATTGAAGATAGCAAAA
>CALDLU010000204.1:0-5559 GCA_937915245.1 uncultured Clostridia bacterium
TGTATGCTGACTACACAGAATCAGCTTGCAAGATGCCAAGCCACAGAATACTTGCCATAAATCGTGGAGAAAACGAAGAATGTTTAAAGGTTAGTGTGGTTATTGACCCAAAAATTACTATTGCTCAAATTGAAGCATTATATCTAAAGGAAAATAAATATACTTACGATATAATGAAAGAAGTTATTGAAGATAGTTATGATAGATTATTATTCCCATCACTTGAAAGAGAACTAAGAACAACATTAACTGATAAAGCAAATGAACAAGCAATAAAAATGTTTGAAGTAAACTTAAAACCACTCTTATTGCAAGCTCCATTAAAAAACAATGTTATTATGGGTTTTGACCCAGGATATAGAATGGGTTGTAAAATTGCTGTAATTGACAAAAAGGGTGATGTTTTGGATACTTCTGTTGTATATCCAACTCCACCAAAAAGTTTAACAGAAGAAAGTATTGAAATCTTAAAGAAGATGATTGAAAAAAATCATGTTGATATTATAGCAATCGGTAATGGTACAGCAAGTAAAGAAAGTGAAATCTTTGTTTGTGAGTTAATTAAACATATTTCTTTTCCAGTAAGTTATGCAATGGTAAATGAAGCAGGAGCATCTGTTTATAGTGCATCAAAACTTGGTGCACAAGAATTCCCTGATTATGATGTAAATCTTCGTAGTGCAGTAAGTATTGCAAGAAGACTTCAAGACCCACTTGCTGAACTTATCAAAATTGATGTAAAAAGTATAGGTGTTGGACAATATCAACACGATATGCCACAAAACAGACTTACTGAAGTTTTGACAGGTGTTGTTGAAGATTGTGTTAATAGTGTTGGTGTAGACTTAAACACAGCATCTCCAAGTTTGCTTAGTTATGTATCTGGAATGAATTCGTCTATTGCTAAAAATGTTGTTGCATATAGAACAAAGATTAAGCATTTTAATGATAGGCAAGAACTTTTGTCAGTTCCAAAACTTGGACCAAAAGCATTTGAACAATGTGCAGGATTTTTGCGTATCACAGATGGCGACAATGTTTTTGATAACACAGCAGTTCACCCAGAAAGTTATGAGTCTGCACAAAAACTTTTAGATTATTTCAAACTTAACAAAGAAGATATAAAAGAAGGAAAACTATCAAATCTTTCTTTGTTAGTTAAAAATGAAGGGGAAGAAAAGGTTGCCAATAAAATAGGTGTTGGTGTGCCAACGCTTCTTGATATGGTTGCAGAACTTACAAAACCAGGTAGAGATATTCGTGATACAATGCCAAAGCCTGTTCTTCGTGCAGAATTATTATCACTTGAAGACCTTAAAGAAGGAATGATTCTTACAGGTACAGTTCGTAATGTTATAGATTTTGGTGCATTTGTTGATATTGGAGTTCATCAAGATGGACTTGTGCATATTTCACAAATTTGCGATAGATATATCAAACACCCAAGCGAAGTATTAAAAGTTGGAGATATTGTAACAGTAAAAGTAATTGGCGTTGATGTTGCCAAAAAAAGAATCTCACTTTCAATGCGTGATATAAATGAGAAAAAAGAGAATAATTAAACATTGATAACTTATTAAAAGTATGTTATACTAATTATAGTAACAAATCTTAATTAGATAGGGGAGCAAAGAAAAATGAAAAAAAGTATTTTTAAATATCTTGCCTGTTGTATGTTAATTGTTATGTCATCAATAGTCTTATTTGCTTGTGGGAAACCAGAAGACCCCACAGATTTAAGACCAGATCCAAGTCAGGATTTGATTGAAATGACAGTTGAAACTACTGACACAAAAATTAATATAAATTTGTCCAGTGATAACACAAAGGTAAAAGAGCAAGATGCAAATGTTATTGCAGTAAAGGCATATCAATACCTTGAAAGTGATAATATGAATGGATTATCAAGTCAAGTGATAAGTTTAAATAATATTTCTAACAATATTGTTTCTACATATAAAACTGGTAGCACAAAATCTATCACACTTGATAGATATACAGATAGTAACTATGATAACCTTTATAACAAATATTATTTGGTTGCGGATAATAAGATAATAAAAGGACCAATTTATGCAACAAAAATTCAAGCATTAAATACAAACAAGCCAGAATTAAATATCAAATCAAAAAAAGGTATTTTTGGTGAAAATGTTGGTGTTTATAAAGATTTAGGAGCATCACATACTGTATTTAATTTAGCTATTGAAAAAATGATTTATCCAAATGAAATATTTGATGGTGAAGATGCAATAGAAATTTTTCATCCAGAAAATGCATATTCATTTAACTCTAATGGGAAAACTTATTATTTCAATAAAAGTGTTGTTGATAATTTTGATAAAACAGTTATGGATTATTCAAAATTAGGTGCAGAAATCACGGCAATTATAGTTGCTCGTCCAAATTCAAACGAAGAAACTTTTCCACAAAAAATGACTTATGCACCATATTCAACACAAGGCACACAACTTATGTCATTTAACACATCAAATGAGTATGGGTTTGAATATTTTATTGCAACTATTGAATTTTTAGCATCTAGATATAGTGATAACAATTTTTCAAAAGGTTTTGTATCAAACTATATCATTGGGAATGAAATAGATTATGCAAAAGATTATAATAGAATATCTGAAAAACAAGCATCCTTGGATACTTATATGGAAGAATATTCAAGAGCAATGAGACTTACTAATCTTGCAGTAAAAAAATATAATAGCAATATTAGTGTTGCAATTCCTGTAACTCAAGCATGGGCAAAAAGAGGATATGAATTTATAGGTAATGATGTTCAAGCATATGCGCCAAAACAAATGATTGATTGGTTAAATACAAAAACAAAAATGGAAGGAGATTACAACTGGGGAATCGCTCCACACGTTTACGGTTATCATCTTCCACAAGCAGGTGTTTATTATCTTGATACTTTGCAATCATCAAATGGTGGTAAAGGTCAAGGAATGACAAATAATTTTGAGACATCAAAATTAACATTTTCAAATCTTGAATTGCTAGATGATTATCTTAATCAAGAAAGTATGAAAGTAAATGGACAAACAAGAAATGTTTACTTAACAGAATCAGGAGTTTCAAGTTTCTGGAACGACCAAGATTATGGTGGTCTTGATATTCAAGCTGGAATTATTGCATCTGTTTATTATAAAATATCTCAATTAGATACAGTAAAATCATTTTGCTATTATAGGGCAATAGATAATGTTGCTGAAATAGAAAGTCATGCATTATTTGGATTATTAAAACAAACAAGTGAAAGCAAACCTGCTTATAATGTGTATAAATATATAGACACACAATATTCACAAAGAGTTGCAGATAAATATCTTGATAGTATTCAATATTTTGATAATAATGGTAATTTGATTACAACTAACAATGGTATTAACTCATATTTAGATTTATTAAATATTTTCAATACAAACCACGATTTCTCAAACTTTAGTTGGTCAAAAGCAACTCCAGTTACAGCAGAAACCATTTATGAATATGAAGATAAAATTGACCTTAGTGGAATTAAGTTTGAAAGCAAAGCGTTCTTATATGATGGTGAAAATCATTCATTAAGTGTTGAAGGAACTTTGCCAAGTGGAGTAACTGTTACTTATACAGCAAATAACACATTAAAAGATCTTGGAATCAACAATGTTATGGCAACATTTGAAAAGAATGGTGAAGTTGTTGGTAGAAGAGTTGCAAACTTGGAAGTAACAAAAATATTAACAAACAAAAAAGTATACAATCTTAATGAAAAAATATTTGTAACAGTATATCGTGAAAAAAATTTAGATAGTAAAGCTTGGATTGGTATATATAAAGATGGTGATGAACCAAATAAAAATGATGCAGTTTCAGTTTACTGGTATTCATTTAACCAAAATGATGATATGCTCAATCGTACAGTTTGTTTACAAGAACAAAAAGATAATTTACGAGGTGGGTTAACATCTGGTAAATATACAATATACTACTTCAATGATGATGGGTATAATTATACTAATTCAACAGAAATAGAAATTTCAGCAACACCGATAAATACAATTGATTTATCTAACATAGGATTTGAAGATGTTACTTTGACAAATGATGAAGAACCACATTCAATTTTAATTAGTGGAGATTTACCAACTGGGGTTGTTGTTAATTATGAAGGTAATGGACAAACTAATGTAGGTACTTATCAAGTAAAAGCTATATTTAGTAAAGATGGCAATATATTAGAAACTAGGTATGCAGTATTGACAATTGAAGCCAATAATATTAATAGATTAGTGCTTAGTAAAACTGAATATGTTGAAGGTGAAGATATTATTTTAACAGCAACTGTTCCAAGAAATTCTGAACCACAAACTTGGTGGGTTGGTTTATATTTGACAGATGATTCTTATGAAAATGATTTCTCAATATATTGGTTCTATGTTATAGATTCGGACACAAATAATTCTGGGAAACCTGTTAATATAAAAATGACATCACACAACCGTGAACGTGGTGATTATGTAGATATTCCTGCTGGAATGTATAAGATGGTTTTATTTAATACATCAGGATACACAGTAGAGAAAGAAGTTGAGTTTGTTGTAAAACAATCAACTTCAACAGAAACTGGTTCTATTTCCGTAAACAAAACAACTTTAACACAAGGCGAAGACTTGCTTGTAACAGCAACAAGTCCTGAAAGCAAAGGGCAAAAAACATACTGGGTAGGTTTGTATCTTGCAACAGATTCTGTTGAAACAGATGAATCTATTTATTGGTACTATGTAAAAGATGAAAATCATACATCTGGAACTACTTATAATATAAAAGAACAATTAAATAATAAAACAAGAATAGATTTGAAAGATTTACCAGCTGGGAATTATATTTTAGTATTATTTAGTTCCGGTTATACAGTAGAACAACAAATTAATATAACAATAACACAAGCATAGGTGATACAAATGAAAAACTTTATGAAGAAATTAACAAAAATTATTTTGGTTTTAGTTTTAATATCGTTTTCATTCCTTACATATGGTTGTGATGATACTTTGAAAATTGCAAAGCTTTATGTAAGTAAAGATGTATATAAAAAAGGTGAAGAGATTGTAGTTAAAGCTAATGGCAACGAAGAATCTTGGGTTGGAGTGTATAGGGAAAATGATGATGTTTCACAAGTTGAGCCAATCGCAAAATACACTGTAAATGATAATGGATTTTTACCAAACCAAAGCTATATTATTCAAAGGTCAGCGACATTTAGCGAAAGTAGATATGCTTTCGCTAAATTTCCATCTACAAAATATAAAGTGGTTTTGTTTGGAAGCACAGGGACAAATTTAATTGTGTCAATAAAATATTTCTCTGTATCAAAAGAAGAATTATCAACTCCTTCTGCTCCAACAAAATTGGAATATGAAATAAAATATCCTAACACTGGACTTGCAGAAGGTACAGTAAAAGTATATTTTGATGAAGTGGATTTTGATGCAACAGAAGTTAAATTATATTGGGCAAATAGTAATGGTATATTAAAAGATTGGACTGCATTTGCTTTAA
>CALDLU010000205.1:0-5569 GCA_937915245.1 uncultured Clostridia bacterium
TAGCTCAGTCGGTAGAGCAAAGGACTGAAAATCCTTGTGTCGGTGGTTCGATTCCGCCCCGCGGCACCAGTGATGTTGGAGTCTATTTACCGACATCAAAAAAACCAATTATTATTCCCCCTTGATTTATTTGGTAGTTAGGTTTATTGGTTTTCCTAGGATTACTACTAAATTATATGCTAGTGTGGCTCAACGGTAGAGCAGCTGATTTGTAATCAGCAGGTTGTTGGTTCGATTCCAATCACTAGCTCCAGCCCATTAGGGCAATTTTATTATGTTAGGGTAGGTTGCAGAGCGGTCAAATGCAACGGACTGTAAATCCGTCGGCTTCGCCTTCGATGGTTCGAATCCATCCCTGCCCACCAACATTAAAACAGTGCTGAATACCTTTAAAATAAAGGTGTCCAGCATTTTTTTATTTTGTAAGTTAAAAAAACCAAATTTTTGCAAAAATCGGTATTTTTTGGGTCAAAATTTTATTCTGTATAATTGTTATATTTATGAATTAATTTATCTAAAATATTTTACATTTTTAATTGGTTAGAAACTTCAAGTAAAATGCTTGAAGTTTTTTTCTTTAATAGACAAAATTTGTCAAACTCTCTTATTTTTCTTTGTGATAATAATGCTAAACTTTTTGTCAAGGAGGCAGGAATGCAAATTAAACATAGAATATATGAAAACACTCTTTATGTTGTTTTAAGTGGCGAACTTGATGAACATTCAGCATATAATGCAAGAATAAATCTTGACGAAATTTTTGATATGCCAAAATTCAATCAAATTATTATTGATTTATCTGAATTAGATTTTATGGATTCAACAGGTATTGGGGTGCTTATAGGTAGATATAAGAGAATGAAAGATAAGCATATACCAATTTTTATCTGTAATCCATCAACTCATGCCGAAAGAATATTTAAAATGACTGGATTATATGACATTATGCCAAAAATATCATAGGGGAGAAATATATGAAATTATTAAATGAAATGGAATTAAATTTTAAAGCATTGTCAATTAATGAAGGCTTTGCAAGGAGTTGTGTTGCTGCATTTTGTGTTCAAGCAAATCCAAGTTTAGATGAAATTACTGACATAAAAACTGCAGTAAGTGAAGCCGTAACAAACTGTGTTGTTCACGCTTATCCTGCCATTAAAGGAAATGTTTGCATAAGAGTTAAATTGTATGAACATAGTGTAGATATTGAAGTTATTGATAATGGAATAGGAATAGAAGATTTTGAAAAAGCAAAAGAACCTTTTTATACAACAAAACCAGATGAAGAAAGAAGCGGAATGGGATTTGCAGTAATGGAAAGTTTTATGGATAATCTTGAATTAAAATCTAATAGCTCGCATGGATTAATTGTAAAAATGCAAAAGTATTTTAGAGAAAGAAATCAAGCAGTTGTTGGAGAATAATGTGCTTGACCAAAAAACAACAATAGAACTTATTACAAAAGCAAAAAAGGGTGATGAAGAAGCAAAAACAATTTTGTTTGAAGAAAATTCACCACTTATAAAAAGTTTAGTAAAAAGGTTTTTAAATAAAGGCGTTGAGTATGATGATTTGTATCAAATTGGAACAGTTGGACTACTTAAAGCAATAAACAACTTTGATACGAATTATAATGTTAAATTTTCAACATATGTTGTCCCAATGGTTATAGGTGAGATTAAGAGATTTATGCGTGATGATGGAGCGATAAAGGTATCGAGGTCGATAAAATCTCTTAATCTTAAAATAAAAAAGTTTGTTGATGAATTTTCTAAAGATAACTTTAGAAAACCAACCCCACAAGAAATAGCAAACAAATTTGAAATTGATGAATCAGAAGTTATTTTCGTTATGGATTCTGCTAGTATGCCAATATCAATATACACGCAACTTGATGATGATTCTAGTAATGGGCTGTTACTTATTGACAGGTTAAATCAAGATAATTCACACGAAGATATAATAGATAACATAATGTTAAAGGAAACGCTTAAATCACTTGATAAAAGAGATAAAAAGATAATTTTGTTACGCTTTTTTAGAGATAAAACTCAAAGCGAAATTGCAAAAGTTTTAGGTGTATCACAAGTTCAGGTATCAAGACTTGAAAATAAGGTGCTTGAAAAATTAAAAGATAAATTATCAGGCTAAAAAAAGAATTGACAAGTTTGTCAATTCTTTTTTAATAATTTTTCTATTTTTGGTTTGTCATCAACTTTTTTAATATGAGCGACTTTTTTTGTTTCTTCAGTAGGTTTTCCTGTGTTTTCTTCTTTGTATTCATACATTTTGATTTGCTCATATGAATTTGTGTACCCGTATGGATAATAAAGAATAACACCATAATTATCATCAAAGTTTCTATCGTAATAAACATCATTGTTTGATTGATTATATGTGTCAATATTTTTATATGAACCAAATGTATCTATATTTGGTATATACGGATTATAATTCGTGTATGGAGAAAATGGATACCTTGAATAACCACCAAGACCACCCATACCACCAACCATTCCATAACTATAAAATGGGTTAGTTCCACCATAGCCATAACCATATCTATTATTTTGCTGATTATATTGTGCATAATTGTTTTGTGGATATTGATTATTATAATTTATATTTTTATATCTCTGTTTTGAGTTCTTGTAAGTATCTATATTTGACCAAGTTTCTTTTGTTTCATCATTAGAATTTGTAACACTTGGATAACATATGGAAATTAATATGTCATAGACCTTATCAAGATTATAACAAATGTTATTTAGGTATAAATTTCTTGTGTTTAGTGAGTTTATTAGTTTATCATATTTCCCACTTAATTTATCTACATTTGAAGTATAATTTCTTTTTAAAACAACTATTTCACTCGTATTGTTTTTTACATCATCTTTAACATTATTTAGTTTGTTTACGTTATCAGTAATACTATTGCATAAGTCGGTTATTGCAGAAGTGCTATCTTTTGATATTTTTGTTTCTTTTTTATTTATATTTTCGCAAATGTCTTTCAAAGAAGATGACTTTGAATTTACACAGGAAATTAAATATTCAGTTTTTGAATTTAGATTAATAGATTTTTGTGCAGTGTTTGAAAGTGTATATAATTTGGCTACATACTTTGAAATTGTAGTTCCACTTGTAAATGTTGACCCATTATATCCTGTGCCTTCATCTATTTCTGTTTGGGCATCTTCATCCATTATTTCAGGAATAATTAAAGAATTTTCTGGCATTACATTAACCATTTTTACTATATATTGTGTTTTATTAATTGTTTCTTTTATATTGCTTATTGCATTATGATTAGTGGTTGTATTACAACCTGTTGCAATAAAAGCAAATGATGCAAGAAGAATAAATGTAAATAATCTTTTCATAAAATCTCCCATTTATATTTTTTGCAAAAATGATATTTTTATGTAACAAGTTTAAAATTAAAAAAATTGTTAATAAATGTTATGAGGTTTTTATGGACGAAAAAGAAAGAAACAAAAGGTATAACACTTATGTAGAAGCAAAAATCGCAAAGACACATGCATGGCCTAGTTTATTTAACGCATTTTGGGTGGGTGGACTTATATGTACATTAGGTCAAGTGTTTAATGATTTGATTTTGTATATTTTTCCAAATGTTTCAACACAAAGTGCTTGGGCTTATACACTTATAATTTTGATTTTCTTGGCATCTTTCTTAACTGGTATTGGAGTTTTTGATAAAATTGGAGCTTTTGCAGGGGCAGGGACAATAGTTCCTATAACTGGGTTTTCTAATTCAATAACAAGTCCAGCGATTGAATTTAAAAACGAAGGTATTATTTTTGGAATGTGTGCAAAGATGTTTATCATTGCAGGTCCTGTTATTGTATCTGGAACAGTTGCAAGTATGATTGTGGGACTTATATATTTAATATTTTAGGTGAGATATGAAGAAAGAAGAAAAACAAACTATATTTTTTAAAAATAGACCTTATATCATTGGACATTACTCAATCGTAGGACCAAAAGAAGGTAAGGGAAATCTTGGCGAATATTTTAGTGAAGTAAGTGATGATGATTTTTTTGGTCAAAAGACATATGAAAAAGCAGAAAGAGTAATGCTTGAAAGAGCTTTAAAAGGTGCAGTAGATAGTGCTGGAATAACTTATGATGATATA
The DNA here is from genome assembly GCA_937915245.1 of uncultured Clostridia bacterium. Taxonomy (GTDB): domain Bacteria; phylum Bacillota; class Clostridia; order Christensenellales; family UBA1242; genus UBA5893. Next base: position 4,161 of record CALDLU010000205.1, read on the forward strand.
AAACTATTTTTGTCAGGTGATTTATTAAATCAAATTATCAGTTCAAGTTACGCTGCAAGAACAATAAATATTCCTTATGTTGGAGTATTTGGTGCTTGCTCTACAATGGCAGAAAGTTTGGCTCTTGGTGCTTGTTTAATTGATGGTGGACATTTTGAAACTGTTGCTTGTGCTACATCTAGTCATTTTTCAACAGCAGAAAGACAATTTCGATTTCCACTTGAATTAGGTAATCAAAGACCACCAACTGCACAATGGACAGTTACAGGTTCTGGAGCAGATGTAATTTCATCAAAAGGTAACGGACCAAGAATAATTAGTGCAACATTTGGTAAAGTTGTTGATTTTGGAATAAGTGATGTTAATAATATGGGAGCGGCAATGGCTCCTGCAGCATGCGATACTTTGTTGACTTTATTTAGAGATACTAACACAAAACCTGAAGACTATGATTTGATATTATCTGGTGATTTAGGTAAATTGGGTAGTGAAATTTTGATTGATTTGATGGAATATCATGGAGTTAAACTAGGTCTTAATTATAAAGATTGTGGCCAAATCATTTTCAAAAGGAATCAAAATGTCTTAATGGGTGGAAGTGGCTGTGGTTGTAGTGCGACTGTTCTAAACTCAATCATAATGAAAAAATTAATATCTGGAGATTACAAAAAAATAATTTTTATGGCAACAGGTGCTTTGCTTAGTACGTTAAGTTGTCAACAAGGCGATACTGTTCCAGGTATTGCACATGCAATCGTTATTGAAGGAGAGAAAAATGAGTGAATGGTATGTTTATTTAATAGTTTTTGGCACTGGTGGACTTGTGTGTTTGTTAGGACAAATTCTTGTAATTAAAACAAAAATGACAACAGCACGAATTCTTGTTACTTTTGTTATTTTGGGTGTATTTTTACAAGCAGTAGGAATATTTGACCCAATATCGGAATTTTGTAAAGCAGGAATAAATGTGCCAATTATAGGGTTTGGTGCATCACTTGCAAAAGGTGCAATCAATGCTGTAAAATCTACTGGGATTTTGGGAATATTTACTGGTGGACTTTCTGCAACAGCTGGTGGTATTGCTGCATCTGTATTCTTTGCATTTATATTTGGTATAATATTTAGAGCAAAAACAAAAAAACTATAATCAAGATTTTTATATTTTATGCATATATAAATTATATGAGAAGGTGCATAAAATCGCAAAAACTATATATGCCTATAAAGTTTAAAATAGGCATATTTTTTTGTTTTTTACTTTTGATTATAGTTTTTATAATTGCATATCTAAACAAAGTTGTAAACCCAGTTATTATTGAAAGTAGTTCAGCAAAAACAAGGTCGCTTTCACAAAAGGCTGTTGAAGAAGCTATATACGAAACAATGAAAGGAACATCTATTTCTCTTTA
>CALDLU010000206.1:0-2333 GCA_937915245.1 uncultured Clostridia bacterium
ATGTGCTCCGTTTTGAGAAACTTGAACATAAATATTTTGATTATCATTTCCAAACAACTCAAAGTCATAAGTTTTAAACTTTCCGTTTGTTTCGCCAAGATATGAACAATTATCTTTTGATACATTTTTAAACACATCAAAGAGTTTTTGTTTTGCTGTATCTTTGTCCACTTTTTCATCGTTAAGATTTTTTATTTTTTTGTTTATTGTGCTATCAGAAAATGGTCCATCGTATATCATTGTTGGATATTCAACATCTCCTGCCTTCATATTTTGAAGTTTTAGTGTAAATTCGTTATAATCTCCATCAAGTTTTGAACTTTGATTAAAAATGTTATTTGAATATATATCTTTTGATAATTCATTTATTTTTGTTTTTAGTTCTGTGAAACTATCTCTTAAATTTTCAAGAGTTGTGATTTCTTCATTTGATAAGTTTTCACCTTTTTCTAGTTTTGATGCCATAACTTCGGTATAACCACTAACTTGATTTATAAATTTTATTGTTTCATCAATACCATTTATTGAAACAGGTAAACTTGCAAGATTTGTGCTTGCCATTGATGAATTTTTACTAATCTCGCTCAATAATTTTTTGGCATATGAATTATAATCAGATGCACACACTTTGCTTAATTTTACTTCAACATTATTTACATTATCTACAAGTTCACTAAAATTTTTTTGATAAACATTTTCTAAATCTGTTTTTAAATTATTTTGATTTGACATTGAAATTGAATACAAAACAACAAGCGTTATAAGTGCAATAGAAAGTATTGATATTACAACTATTGTCAATATGGTTTTACCATTATTCTTTTTGATTTTTGCATTTTCCATATTTCTCTCCTTATAATGCAAACACATGTTTGCCTATTGTTACAACTGTTTGTCTTGACCATATCCACTTACTTGTTGCAGTTTCTGGATTGTAATAATATAAGCAACCATATGATGGGTCCCAACCATTCATTGCATCTTTTGCAGCAGAATATGCTGTATTATTTGGCTCTAAATTTATTTGTCCATCATTTACGGCTGTAAATGCCCATGGTTGATAAATTACACCACTTATTGTGTTTGGAAATTCTGCACTCTTTACTCTGTTTAATATTACAGCAGCAACAGCCACTTGCCCAACATAAGGTTCTCCCCTTGCTTCCGCATGAACACACTTTGCAAGAAGGTATATATCACTGTTTGTATAGGTTGATGTACTATCCAAAAGTCCAAGTGCTTTTAGTGTGTTTTTCCCAACAATTCCATCAACAGTTAGCCCATAATCTCGTTGAAAATTTTTTATTGCTTGAATACTTTTTTGGCCAAGTATGCCATCAATATTACCATTATAATATCCAAGGTCTTTTAACTTTTGTTGAACATTTTGATTTTGATTTGTGCTTTGTGCTGTTGGCAATGCTGGTTCTTCAACAACAAATGGCGTGAAATAATTAAGGGTTGCAATGGTCCCACCATAAAAGATGCCAAACACAAGCAAGATGATTGCAAAAATTTTTCGCTTTGTCATATACTAATCTCCTTTGATAATTGATTTTAGTATCTCCAAAATTCTAGATTTATACATAACATCTTGACTCTTGTTTGAAATAAAACACAATGGTGGATACACAACACACCACCAGTTATCGCCTTTTGCCGAACCTAATTCAACAATAATTGCGTCATATATTCCTGCCTTTAGGACAGTTCCATTATAACTTCGGTCTGGGAATTTTTCTTTATGAAATTTTACTTTGCTTTTATAATCAAAATTATTGTCTTTTAGAATATTGTCTGCAATATTTTCCATTCCACTCAAACTCAAATTTATTTGTGTTACAAAGTCTTCTCTTGTTTGGCATTTTGCAATGTAAGGAATAAGATAAGACACAATTTCATCCTTTATTTTATATTTTATGTTTTGGTCAATTGAAAGATTTGAATTTGCTCTTATATGTATTCTTATATATTCTTCTTTTTTGTTTGGAACAAGCCCAATTCCTATAATAAGTATTGAAACAACAATACAAATAATTGAAATAAATCTTTTCATTATTTTTCTCCCGACTATTTATTGCCACAAAAATGTTATGTTATACATATTTTAAAAAGTAAATAGATTTCCCCCAAAGTCGCACTTTGAAGTATGTGTCGAAATGAAAATATAATATTAAAATAGATATTTCGCCCATTGCTTCCTTGACGAACAAAAGAGAAATCTTATTTCCTTTTATTTTTTGTTTTTATTATTTTTTAATAAATTAAATAAAAAAATAAATAACAAAAAAAATGTGCATTTTTTTGCACATTTTTTTGGAGGAATAATAAAT
>CALDLU010000207.1:0-9577 GCA_937915245.1 uncultured Clostridia bacterium
GAAATTGATTTGCCAAATAATTCAGGATACAACATAAGTGAAAATACTTTGTCAAAGTTTGAAGTTGTTTCTGATGTACATATTGCAGTTGCAAATACACATTTGGCAAGTAGTGATGCAAAAGAATTACACTCTCAACATTTGTTGCAAATGGGAAATGATATCGTAAACACATCTCCAAATAGTGATGCATTAATCGTCGTAGGTGATATCGCAAATTCTGGACAAGAATCAGAATGGGTGGAAAATGCAAAATTATTATCAACAATAGATAATTTACCAAGTGTATATTATTCTTTGGGTAATCATGATTTATATGATGGAGTAAAAACTCCAAGTTATAAAAAACAAGTTGGACTATTTTATAAGTATGCTAATATAGATTCAGTTTATTATGAAAAAACAATAGGTGGATTTTCTCATATTTTCCTAGGTTCAGAAGATAGTCGAAGTTCTGTTGATGCTTATCTTTCTGATACTCAACTTGAGTGGTTTAAAAATAGATTAGATGATTTAACAAAACAAGATAATCAAAAACCTATTTTTGTATATTTACATCAATCTTTATACAATACCATTGCTGGTAGTTTTAAAGGTCAAGGTTGGAATGGAGTTTGGAATGGTGGAGATAACAAATTAAGGAACATTCTAAAAAATTATCCACAAGTTATTATGTTTAATGGACATAGCCATTGGGATATGAATAGTGTTGGGAATATGTATAAAGCAGATGGTAATTTGCCTAATATTTTTAATACAGGTGCAGTTAGTTATCTTTGGTCAAGTTATGATATCCCCAAAGGTGAATATTTGAAAGGGTCTCAAGGTTATTATATAAGAGTATATTATAATAAGGTTTTAGTTTTAGGTAGAGATTTTGAAACTAATCAATATATTTCATCAGCATGTTATGTTATATAATTAATTGAGTTAGTCGACTATTGACAATAAGAGAATATAGTGCTACAATAATTAATGTAAAGGAAGGTTATATGAGTAAAAGGAAAACATATAAAATTTATGGAATATTAAGTAAATTAGTTGGAATTATCGGTATTGCACTAGGAACTGGGTTAATAATATTTGGTATTATTAATCCTTCGTTAGCAGTTGCAATTCCATCTTTTGTCGGGGGATTGTTATTGGGAATTTCTGGAATTACAGGCTCGGTTGTTTTGGAAGATAAAGAAAAGAAAGCAAAAGGGACAAAACATCACAACCACCAAAGTGCATACACTATTGAAAGTTTAGAAAATGACCAACAAAATAGCATTGAAAATGCAAACAATGTAAACACAAATTCCACAGTAGTTAATAAAGAAGTCAACAAAGATAACGGAATGGAATTATAATAAAAAGGGAAATTTTATGAAAAAATCAAAAAAATTAAGAATTTGGTTGAATGTTGTTGGAGTAATTGGGTCATTAGCAACATTGACAATCATGGGTGTTGGAGTTTCATTGGCAGGAATTGCAACAATTCCAAGTTTTGTGCCATATATTATGATTGGTGCTTCTTTGCTTGCTGGTATTTCTTCATTTGCTGGATGTGCGAAGTTAGACAAACTTGCTGGTCAAGAATTATATAAGGAAACACATCAAGATACAAAAACTCTTGAAGAAATCTTTACAGGGTCAAAAGAAAATGCCGCAAAAAATGAAACAACATCACAAGTCATAAAAACACATAGTTTTGATAGTTCAAAATCAAATGATAATGAAATAACATTTTAAAAATTCGCTTACCCTAAATGGGTAAGCATTTTTAAAAAATTGGGTATTGACAAATTGTATGGTTTGTATTACTATGTAGGTGAGAATAAAAAGGGAGAAGAAGAATGAAAAAGTATAAAATTTTTCAAAAATTGTTATCTAGTTTAGCTGCATTTCCAATGGCTTTCTTTGGATATGGGTTAGCTAGGTTATTTATTGGACATTGGTTCTTGCCTTGGCAAGTAATTGGTGGTGGACTTTTAACATTAGGTTGTGTTGTTGGTTCAATGGTATGTGGATATAAAGCAAAGAAACTTGAAGAACAACAAAAGAATGGCTATACTGTTGAAAAACTTGATGTAAAAGAAAATTCAAAGACAGCTACACAAGAAAATGTAAAAACTCAAGATTTAACAGACAACAAAACAATTAACAAAGACAATGATATGGAATTATAATTATAATAGTTTCAAATAATAAGGCGAACTTTTGATTAAACAAAGGTTTCGCCTTGTTTTTATAAATAAACAAAAAAGATTAAGCAATTTTATTAGATATGCTTTTTATGTAAAAAAATACTAAATTTGCTATAAAATAATTTGCAAAACTTACCTAGGTGTGCCATAATACCAATATGAGAAAAAAACAAAGTTTTTTAGACGATAAATCAAAAAAAAGGAAATTTGATGCTTTTAACATAATTAGCAATATGATATTTATTGGACTTTTGGTTTTATTTATTATTGTATTGTCAAAATGTATTTCAGATATGATAAATGCAGAAAATTCAAGTGATTTTGTTGTACCTTTACTTATGAGAATAAGTGCAATAATTTTAACTATTCTTCCTTATATTATTTCAAAAATATTCAAATTAAATTATCCAAGAATTGTTATTATTATGTATTATTTATTTTTATTTTTGAGTTTATATTTAGGTACATTTTTGGGTTTATATATTCAAGCACCTTTATATAATAGATTTGTACATGCTTACGGTGGTTTGTTCCTTGGAATTATATCAATGTTTTTTGTAAGATTAATAAATAAAGATAGAACAAAAAATTTACACCCAATGTTAGTATTTTTGTTTGTTTTCGTTTTCTCTATGGGGTTTGAAGCCTGTTGGGAAATATGGGAATTTACGGGCGACAAGATATTTGGTCTTAATATGCAGGTCTTTATGAAAGACGGTGTTGAACTTGTTGGTAGAGAAGCTTTAAAAGATACAATGTTTGATATTATTTGCAATTCTATTGGAGCGATAATTGGAGCAACAATTTGTGCAATATCATCATATAAGTTTAATGATTATATTGACTATTTTAAAATAACAAAAAAAGAAATTAAAAAATCAACTGAAATAGAAGAAATTGAGGAATAACTATGAAAATTTATAATGTTTTACACAGAAGAAAAGAAGAGTTTATTCCACTTGATGGGAATAATGTAAAAATGTATGTTTGTGGTATGACAGTTAATGGTGAACCACATTTAGGACATGCAAGACAAGTAATCACTTTTGATATGATTTCACAATATTTAAGATATAAAGGTTATAATGTAACTTATGCATCAAATTACACAGATATTGATGATAGAATTATAAATCAGTCAAAAGAAATGGGAATTTCACCATTAGAACTCGCAGATAATCGTATTGATATAATTAACAAAGTTATGTCAAAAATTAGTGTAACAGAACCAAATTATAGACCAAGAGTAACAAAGTGTATACCAGAAATAATCACTTTTGTTAGCGATTTGATAGAAAAAGGTTATGCTTATCCAACAGAAAATGGTGATGTATATTTTTGCGTAAAAAAATATAAAGGCTATGGTCAACTCTCAAACAGAAAAATTGATGAACTTATTAACTCTGTTAGAATTGAATCTAGTGAAGAAAAAAATGACCCACTTGATTTTGCTCTTTGGAAAGCTGTAAAAGAAGATGAGTTTGGTTGGGATTCTCCTTGGGGTAAAGGTAGACCAGGTTGGCATATCGAATGTTCAACAATGATAAAAAAATTCTTAGGAGATAAAATTGATATTCATGGTGGTGGAAAAGATTTGGTATTTCCACATCATGAAAATGAACTTGCTCAATCAACTTGTGAAAATGGTTGTGAACTTGCAAATTTTTGGGTACACAATGGACTTATAGTTGTTGATGGACAAAAAATGAGCAAAAGTATGAATAACTTTGTTTTGCTTAAAGACTTACTTAATATTTATAATCCAGAAGTAATAAGGTATGCTTTTATATTAAATCATTACACATCAACACTTGACCTTGGCGATAACGCATTTAAGCAAGCCGAAAAAAGTATGTACTATTTCTATAATGTTCTAAACAATGTCAACAATGCTTTACAAGGCAAAGAATATACTCATAACGATAGTATTGTAAAAATATTTGAAAGTTGTATGGACGATGATTTTAATAGTGCAAAATTACTTGCTGAATTATTTACAATTTGTGGGAAACTTGGCAAGTATAAAGATTTAACTTTGGTTGCAAGTTTAAAATATGCGATAGACCAATTCAAAGATATTTTGGGATTGTTTAGACAAGACCCACAAAAATTTTTGAATGAAGTTAAAGAAAAATATGTTAAACAACTTAACCTAAATGTAAGTGATATAGAAAAACAAATTGAGTTGAGAAATCTTGCGAAACAAGAAAAAAATTATGCAGAAAGTGATAGAATAAGAAATGAACTTGATGCAAAAGGAATTATGTTAAAAGATACCATAGATGGAACAATGTGGGATATTAAACAATTATACTAAAAGGAAAAGAAAAAATGAAAATTGGAGTTGTTGGACTACCAAATGTTGGTAAAAGTACATTATTTAATGCAATAACAGAGGCAGGGGCAGAAAGTGCAAATTATCCATTTTGCACAATCGAACCAAATGTTGGAGTTGTTGATGTAAAAGATGAAAGATTGAATGTTTTGGCAAAAATGTATAATACAAAAAAAGTTACGCCAGCATCAATAGAATTTGTTGATATTGCAGGACTTGTTGCAGGAGCAAGCAAAGGTGAAGGACTTGGAAATAAGTTTTTAAGCCACATAAGAGAAGTTGATGCAATATGTCATGTTGTTCGTTGCTTTGACGACCCTAACATTATAAATGTTAATGCAACTGTTGACCCAATTAGAGATATCGAAATAATCAATTTAGAGCTTATTTTAAGCGATTTGGACACTGTTTCAAAGCGTTATGATAAATTATACAAACTCGCTCGTGTTGGCGAAAAACAAAGTGAAAAAGAACTTGCCATTTTGTTAAAGTTAAAAACAGCTTTGGAAGAAGGTAAATGTGCAAGGACAGTAAAATTTACTGATGAAGAAGACCAAAAAATAGTTAATTCATTTTTCTTGCTAACGACAAAACCTGTTATATATTGTGCAAACATTTCTGAAAACGATATTGGAAATGAAGATAATGAATATGTAAAAAAAGTTCGTGAATATGCAAAAAATGAAGGTGCTGAAACAATCGCACTTTGTGCAAAAATTGAAGAAGAATTAACAAAACTTGACAAAGATGAAAGAGAAATGTTCAAAGAAGAACTTGGAATAAAAGAAAGTGGACTAGACAAGTTGGTTACAGCATCATATAGTTTGCTTGGACTTATGAGTTACTTAACAGCAGGAGAAACAGAAGTTCGTGCTTGGACAATCAAAAAGGGAACAAAAGCACCACAAGCCGCAGGGAAAATTCATACAGATTTTGAAAAAGGTTTTATAAAAGCCGAAGTTGTAAAGTATGATGATTTAATCGAAGCTGGTTCATATAATAATGCTCGTGAAAAGGGCAAAGTTAGGATTGAAGGTAAAGATTATATTGTGGAAGATGGGGATATAATGTTGTTCCGTTTCAACGTCTAAAAAAACGCAAAATTAATTCGCAATAACTTCGTTTGCTGGAGAGCATCACACACAAAGTCATTTAGGGAACTAAACTCCTTCGTGTGTGAACTCACCGAGCCTTGTTCTTGCGATTAATTTTGTGTTTTTTATTAAATAATTTTCTTTGTTTCTGCTTGGCAATTTACATATATTTATTTGCATCAGCAAACTCCTGCGTGCAAATACCAAGCGAGCCTTGAATATACATAATTTTTGTTTTTTTTACTTTAAATAAACTATGTAAATATATTAAAAATTTGTGTGTGAACTCACCGAGCCTTGAATATGTCGCCTAATTTTGCGTTTTTATTTTTCAAGCATTTTGTTTTTAAATACAAAACATTCGCAGTCATTATAAGGAGAATAAAAAAGGTGAACTTGAAAATCTGCTTAATAACTATATATTAAATAAAAACTAATGTATTTTCTAAAATAAAAAACTCAAAGCGTGATACTTTGAGTTTTTTAATAATCTTTTCTACCAATAAGATAGTCAATATCAACATTAAAGAAATCGGCAAGAAGCCATAGACTTGTGATACTTGGTTCTTTTTTCCCACTTAACCATTCACTGACATTACTTTGGTGCATACCAAGAGCATTTGCCAGTTTTGTTTGTGTTAAGTTCTGTTCTTTCATAAGTTCATAAATTCTTTGAGATATTTTTATTTCCATCACTTGACATTATATCGCTTTGGAGATATAATATGCATAAATATCTCCAAAGAGATAAAAAGAGATAAAAGGAGGAAAATATGTTTAAGAATAGTGATGAAAAATTTTTTAGGTTTGTTGGTGTTATCAAAGCCACAATTATAATGCTTGCATTTTTAGTCGGAGCACTTGCCATATATTATATTGTGGTTGGAGCAATACATTCATATCTAGAGCAAATAGTAACAGGGGTAATGTGTTTGCTTATGGCAATTTTTATTCCAATTATTGCATATATTTATGTAGATTTTATTGCTGTGTTGGGTTATGATTTGAAGGCAATTAGAAATAAATTATATAATGCTGACAATAATTTAATAGATAAACATTTAGATGAAGATGATTAGTTTACAAAAACACCAAAATTAACACACCAAGCTCTCTATACATATATAGTATAGGGAGTTTTTTATGGGTGAAAGTGAAAATAATGTTAATGATGATAAACTTGGCGAAAATAAGCCAAATCTTACAAATGATAATACATACGATTTAGAAAGCATAACTCAAGACCTAAGGTCTGCTCGTATAATTTCTCCCGCATATGCTGGGAGATGTGGTGAACTTAACACAATACTTGAATATCTTTATCAAGCAACAGTATTTGAAAGTTTGGGGCAGAATAACATTTCTGGAACATTAAGACATATAGCAAAAGAAGAAATGGAACATTTTAATTTGCTTGGGAGAACTTTGATTAGATTGGGTGTTGCTCCAATTTACACAACATTTCCACCACAAAGAGATTTGTTTTACTCATCAAGATATGTCAACTATTGCACAGACACAAATTTGATGTTAAAAATTTCAATTCAAGGTGAAGAAACAGCAATAAGAGAATATACAAATATGTTAAAAGTTTTAACAAACGAACAAGTAAAACGAGTGATAACATATATATTGGAACAAGAAAAACATCATTTGAAAGAACTAAATGGACTGTATAATACATTAAATTAAAGAATAAAGCAAACAATGATAAAAAGTTGTTTGTTTTTTTTTTTGTTTTGACATATACTAAAAAAAAGGGAAAAAACTATGTACGATTGTATTATTATCGGTTGTGGTCCAAGTGGAATGACTTGTGCAATATATCTAAAGCGTGCAGGCAAAAAAGTGTTAGTACTTGAAAAATCAATGCCAGGTGGACAAGTGGTTTTAACTAAAAACATTGAAAACTATCCAGCATTTAAAAATGTTGATGGTGTTACACTTGCAACAAGTATGTTTGAACAAATAAAGGAACTTGGAACTGAAATAAAATTTGAAGAAGTTATCTCTTGTGATTTATCAGGCAATGAAAAAATTGTGAAAACCAATAAAGGTGCATACACAGCAAAAACTGTATATGTGTCCACAGGTGCATATGTAAAACCACTTCAAGTTGAAAATGAAAAAAAGTTTATCAATAAAGGTATCAGTTATTGCGCAACATGTGATGGTGCATTGTTTAAAAACAAAGATGTTGCTATTGTTGGTGGGGGGAATGTTTCCATTGAAGATTGTATATATTTAAGCAATATAGCAAAAACTGTGTATCTAATTCACAGACGAGAAGTTTTTACTGCCGATGAAATATCAGTTCAAAAGGTAAGAGATTTGGAAAAGGCAGGCATTGTTAAATTTATTCTAAACAGTGAAGTTGTTGGTCTTTGTGGCGAAGAAAAATTGGAAAGTATTGTTGTTCATAACAAAATCACAGACACAACATCTGCTATTGATGTTTCTGCATTGTTTATCGCTATTGGAAGAAAACCTGATACAGGTTTTATGTCAGGTGTTGAACTTGATGAAAAAGGATATATAAAAGTTAATGACCAAAAACAAACTAACATCAATGGTGTTTTTGCAGGTGGAGATGTTTCTAATGGTTTATTAAAGCAAATTGTAACTGCTTGCAGTGATGGTGCAATAGGTGCTAGTTCTATTGTAAAATACTTGGCACAAAACTAATAATCATTTTTATTACAATAATATAAGAGAAAGTAAAAAACTTTCTCTTTTTTTAAATTTTGGGATTCTACATATTTAACTGATGCAAAAACAAATGCAATTTATTTAACAACAACTCACAAAGATAAATCATTTATTCAAAAGATTGGACCAAATAAAACATAATTAGAAAAAAGATGTTCGTTTGAACATCTTTTTTTCATTTGTTATCTTATCTTCATTTTCTTTCTTAAAAGAATGAATGTAACTGTTAAGCCAATAACAACAACGCAAACAACAACTATAACAATTATTGATACTGCATTAAGTGGTTCATTTTTAACAACTCTATATGAATATAAAAGTTTACCACTTTCACTATATAATTGAATAAAGTAAGTACCTTTTTCGGTTAATTCAATTTCGTATGTGCTCTTTATCTTATTGTTGGCAAGTGCCTCACTGTTAAGGTTAAGGTTTTTTTGTCCTGTTATTTTTAATACGCAGTCGCCAACATCTTCAATAAGGTTCGCTGTGTTAAACAATACTTTAATTGTGTCAGTTGTTTCTTCATTCTCGCCAATAGAAACTTGAATTGAAGGAGTTTTGTTATTTAACCAGAAACTGAATGTAAATTCTTGATTAAATTCATTTCCTGTTGCAATTGTAACTGTGTATTGACCTTTTCCTGTTAGGGCATCAACAACAGAGAAATTAAAGTTCTTTAAGTATGCTTTGTTGTTTTTGTAAATAATTGTACCCATATTTTCATTTGTAAGTTTTTCAGTTACATCAACATTATTTTGTAAAATTTGTTTTACATAATAATTTTCATATTCGCTGTAATCAAAAGCATATCTTGATTCGTTTGGATTTATAATTAAGAAATAAATTGGTTGTTCATTTATTTCCATAGTTTTTCCAGAATCTGTTACTCCAGCTGAAAACCAAATCTTGTACAAACCTGGGTCGGAGAATGTGAAAGTTTTTTCATACACATCTCTTTCTGGTGTATATTCTTCTCCATTCTTTAATGCGTGCAATCTTGGTTGAGCGCTTTGGTCATAATATTTTGTTGTGTATGAAGGAATCTTGATAACAACATCATCGTTATAAACTGCATTATTAATTGGAGATTGGTCATTTACTGTAAATATTACTGTTTTTAAGTAATTTATTGTATAGAATGCTTTTGTTTCAAACAAGTGAACATTTCCTGCCAAATCTTTAAATACTAATTGATATATACCAGAGTTAGACAAAACTAAACTTGTAATATCATTTTCAGTTGTAAG
>CALDLU010000208.1:0-1079 GCA_937915245.1 uncultured Clostridia bacterium
TATAAGGCATACAGTGGTTCAAAGTATTATCAAAATAAATTAAATATAAAAGAAAATAATTGTTGTGTTAGTTTAGAAAATGATAATTATTTACAAAATAATTTAATAGAAAAATATAATTATATTAACAATATTTTACAAAATTCAAATTATATTCAAAAACGAATTGTTGGACAAAGTAAAATAGATAAAATATTTTTAAATAAATTTTTATGTTTGCCAATATTTTTGCTTATAATGACAGGTATTTTTTATCTAACTTTTTTCTCATTAGGTGCTTTTTTGTCAAATAGTTTACGCTATTTGTTAGTAGAAAAACTTGGTGGAATTTGTGTTCAAAGTTTAAAAAACTATTGCACATCAATATGGGTTATTGACTTGGTTGATGTTGGTATATTTGGTGGCGTTGGAACAATTATTTCATTTTTGCCACAAGTAGTCTTATTATTTTTGGCATTAGATATTTTAGAACAAAGTGGGTACATTTCAAGACTTGCATTTATGTTAGACGATACATTAAAAAAAGTAGGGCTTTCTGGTAAAAGTGTATATACACTTCTAATGGGTTTTGGATGTAGCACATCAGCTTGTATGACAGCAAGGACAATGAGTGATAAAAATGCAAAGATAAAAACAGCAATGCTTGCACCATTTATGAGTTGTAGTGCAAAACTTCCTGTTTATGCCGTTATAGGTGGTGCATTTTTTGGTGCAAACAATGTTTGGATAATAGTGTGTTTGTATATTTTGGGAATAGTAATGGCTTTACTTTTGAGTTTGTTTTTTGAAAACACAACATTAAAAAGTGGAAATCAAACTTTTATAATGGAGTTCCCAGACTATCAAAGAATTGGAGTAAAACAAATATTAAAGACAATATGGGACACAACAAAGTCATTTTTAATTAGGATTGGTTCTTTGCTACTTGTATTATCAATAATTGTTTGGGTTTTAGAAAATTTTAGTTTTGATTTTTCCTATGTAAAACTTTCAAATAAGGCAAGTATGATAGAAACATTAGGCAAAATACTTTCTCCAATTTTTATTCCACTTGGTTTTTCATCTTGGGGAATAACATC
>CALDLU010000209.1:0-2226 GCA_937915245.1 uncultured Clostridia bacterium
TTGTAAGGGTAGGAGTGTAAGGTGTTTGGCTGTCGCCATATGTAATTTCAACATTTACCAAGTTTTCAGAAATTCCATAATATGATTGCCAAGAAATACGCTTACCAGAAATATTATTTTCTTCTTTTGTTACAACAAATCTCTTTTCTGTTCCTGTAAGTTGAGCAGGTGTGCCTTCATTTTCATAATACGAGAAGTTTCTTAAAATATCGTTAGATTGTGGAATAATACTTACTGCAATCTTTCTTTCAAGTTTACTTGATTCATTATTTGATTTGATTGTGTGAATATATGTTTCAATGTTATTTGTTACATATAAAGTAGGTTCACCATCTTCAACATAACCTTGTTCTGTGTTATATATGATTTCATAATCTTTTGTATTAATAATATAATGGTTTGTTATTTCATATGTTGTGTTACCATCTTGATAAGAATATTTATTACCTGTTTTCTGAGCATAGTAACTAATTCCATCAATTGTGTAAACAACTTTATAATATTCACTGTCATTGTTTGAAATTGTAAATTCAAAATATTCATCATACATTTGATTTGTAAATATGTTTGTGTATTTTACAACCAATGTATAAGTGTTAGGTTCACTAACAATTTTTCCTGATGAAATTGCTTCCAAACTATCATCACTATGCAATAAGTATACATCACATACAATTTTTACATTTGTTTGTTTGAATGTAATTTTAATTGCATTGCCATACATTGTACCTTTATTAAATAATTCATTTTCATTTTGATTTGAAGTACCAAGAAGCGTAAACTCTGGAACTTTGTTATAAATAATAAGGTTTAATGTGTCATAACTTTTACCTTGAGAAATATCTTCAACTGCAATAAATTTTCTTATTGTAAATTTAATTTCTGAACCAAACACACTGTTTGCAAGGTCTTTTGTTGGTGCTTTTAATATAACTGTGTAAATTGCTGAATTTGAACCCTTTTGTGGTGATATGATTTGTCCATAGCCAGAATTGTTAAATTCGGTTATTTTGCTTTGAACTGACAAGTCGAATGACCTTGTGTCATATGTTGAACTAACATTAAGTATAATTTTATCTTTTGCACTATTATATTTGAATATAATATCTTTTGTTGAGTAGTAGTATTTTACTCCATCTTCGTATCTTTCAATTAAATCAACTGAACTATTTAATTCTTTGTCAACTTTTTCATTCCCGTAAATGTTTGTAAATTCTGTTGTATCTCCAAAGTTGTCAAGAATAATGTACTTATAGAATATATTTATTTTTGGTTCAGTTGCAACAATCTTCATATATGTATTTCCAAGATAATTTACATATGTTGTTGTTATACCTGTTGGACTAATTAATGTTTGTCCAGCATTTGCAAAATATGTGTCAGATTTTCTGTAATATAATTCTGTTTCAATATATTTGTCATTATCTTTAACATATTCAAGAATTCTAACTTCTGTTGCATATATTGTTGCATCTTGTTCTGATGATGTGCTAGGTATTCTTATTAACACACCTTCTTGTGATGTGTATGCGTTTGTTTCAGAAGTGTGGAACACAGTTAGGGAAGTATTAAGAACTGAAACTGTTAATGTGATTGTGTTATACAATGGAATAAAGTTAAGAGTGATATTTTGCTTTTGGTTACTTGCAGAAAGTGCAGATAATTCTTTAAGAGAAATTTCACTTGCAGAAACATCAATTGGATTATATTTTGTAAGGTCATAATAAACATTGTTTGAATAAGGTGTTTTTAAGAATGTTTTGTTACCAATATTTACACTGTTCCAAGCAAAGTTTGCAATATTTACAGAATCTAATGCAAAAGCACTTTTTGCATTTATTGTAATGTTTGAACTTAAATTATTGTATGAGATATATTGTTTTTCATCTCTATTATTTTGAGTGTAAGTAATTGCTTGATTATTTGAAGATTCACTTAGATTTGTCAAATAGATTGTATAAATCGTAATGTTTCCAGCAATATCTATTTCAACAATTTCAATATATTTATTAATTAAACTATCATTTGTTAATAATTCGTTTTCAATATCGTTAATTGCTGTAAATCCAATTTTTGAATTTTCAATATCACTTGGCAATGTTTCTTGAGAGTAAATATTATTGTATTTTGTGTTTTCGCCATCATTATTTTCAAACACTCTAAAATAAATGCTATTTGTTTCTCCATTGTCGTAACTTGAAAAGTCAAATATTCTTTCAAGTTGTG
>CALDLU010000210.1:0-3303 GCA_937915245.1 uncultured Clostridia bacterium
AGATGAAACTGGTAATAATTATTATTATACTTTTGTAACATCTGGGAAAGATGAAAATGGTAATGATGTAGAAATTACGAATGTAGTCGTAAGGAAAGATGGTAGTAATGATTTCTATTATTATGAAGATGTCGAAGGTAAAACCGATGAAGTTATAAGACTAATTTCAAATAATAATGGAGTTTTATCAATTACTGACACATATACTGCAAAGTTTGAAGGGTTGCAAGATTTAAATTGTATCTATACATACATAATTAACCTTGATCAAAAAGGTATCTACGATGCAATAAATGTTGTTGGGACAGATAAAACAACAATAAAATCTGAATATATTGATAATCCAAGTAAAGATGATTGGTATACATATTTAACATTTGGAGATATTGATATATTTGGAATAAAAATTACAAGACCTTAGATTAAAATACTTATGGTTTAAGGAAAAATGGAGAAAAAAATGAAAAGATTTATAAAATTATTTAGTATCATTTTTGCGTTGGCTTTTGCTATAACGCTGTATGGATGCGGTGAAAACTTTGATAAGTTTTTGCTCCATTTTTCCAGCCAAAGTATTGAACTAGGCTTGGGAGAATCAAAAGATTATCAAATTGAAATTGAAAACTATTTTAAAACAGATATTCACTTTGATTACAATTTTGATAGTGATATTGCAAGCGTTGAAAAAACAGAAGAAATTGAAGATGGCGTGTTTAAAATTGAAGTAAAAGCATTAATGAGTGGTAACACAACATTAACGATAACATTACTTGAAAATAACACAAAAATACAAATTCCTGTAAAAGTATATGAAGATATTACTTCTTTTGCATTAAAAGATAATCTTTCTTTATATGTATTAAGGGGACAAGCTTTTTCATTAAGTGAAGATATGTTCAACTTTTATCCTAGTTCAACATTACAAACAAAACTTAATTTTACAATTAATGGCGAAAGCGTAAGTGATGGAGTATATCCAACTGATGAAAATACTCCAAATTCACTTAGCGTTGTTGCACAAAGTGCATATAACGAAGATTTAAGCGTTGAATTTGATGTGATAGTTTTGGATGAGATTAATGTTAATAGTTTAGAAAATACAACAATGTCAGCATATAACAGAGAATCTGATAAATATGAAGATGTGAAACCTACTATTGATGAAAATCCAGGAATTATTACAATTATTCCAAACGACAATAATGAATACATTAAGAAGTTACAATTTATTTATAATGCAGACTACGACTATGAATATCAATTTTTAAGTAAAAATGGCAATATTGTAATAGATAAAGAAATTAATTCAAATTTTGAAAATGCAATAGGTTTAAATTTACAATTTGAAGATGGTAGTTCTGATTATAATGATGAATTGATTGTGAGAATCAATCACAAAGGATATACAAAGTATTATGTCGAATTAACTTATAGGGTGGGAATAAAACTAATTCCAAAAAATATCAAATTAAATGGAAATTCAGGTAATCTATATTTTAATTTGTTTGATAATAATCCAAGTGAAAATACCCAAGAAATACTTGTATCTTTGGACCCAATGAAAGCAGAATTTTCTCAAATAAATATTAAATTCGCTTTTGTTGACGCATTAGGAAATGAAACAATTGTAACATATAGGTCTTTAAAACAATATATTTGTGTAAAGTATAAAGGTTTTGAGTTAAATGATGATAATAATGCATTAAGAGATTCAAGTGGTACAATTTCTATTTATGGACAAAGAGTTTTAGATGCAAATTACAAAAGTATTAGAGTTACTTTTGAAGCAGAATCAACACTTACCAAGAATGTGATTTCTAACACAATGGACATCACAATACAAAAAGGTGCAA
Organism: uncultured Clostridia bacterium; assembly: GCA_937915245.1. Classification (GTDB taxonomy): domain Bacteria; phylum Bacillota; class Clostridia; order Christensenellales; family UBA1242; genus UBA5893. The sequence continues at coordinate 1,854 of CALDLU010000210.1, forward strand.
AGGCATTTAGAGTTGATGAAAAGTATAAAAATGCAACTATTTATATCAAAAAAGGTGATGAACAACTTTTTGATGGATTGATTGTTGAAGAACAAGATGCTTATATTGGAGATATTTCAGTATTTTGCGATACAGAAAGTTCAGGTTATTCAATAATAAGTCAAGTAAAAGAAAATGATAAACAAATAAAAATTGAAGGTGTTAATGTTGGTAAAACAACTTATACCTTAACATTATCTAATGGCATAAAAACAAGATTAACTGTTATTGTAAAAGAAGAATTAAATATAAATGATTTTATGTTATATGTTTCTTCAAATACAGATAATGGAATTGCAGAAATTAAATATAAAAAAGTAAAAGACACAAATGTTGACACAATACAATCTATTGATGTTGCAGGAAGTGGAATGAAATTTGATGTTGCATATGTTATAAAGCCAAGTAATGTTGATACCGATATGTATAGTGTAAAACTTACAAGTGATGACACATCTATTGTTGAAGTTATTAATAACAAAACAATAAGGACTGTTTCAACATCAACAAAATCTGCAAATATTGTTGTAAGTGTTACATATCAATTAATTGAAGATTTTGATTTGGTTGAACACTCAATCAATGATACAAAAGCATATAATTTTACTATTAAATGCTTTGAACCATTAAGTTCTTTCTCTGTGTCTGGTAAAAATGATGGAAACAAAGATGAAAAATATAAGAATATTGTTGATATTTACAACGATACACCTTATATAGATAAGTTAATGGCAAGTGCATCACTTAATGCTAGTGCTATTACATCAAGTGGAAAAACGGATAAAGAATTAATTAAAAATATTTCATGGAGTTTCTCTGTTGAAAGTACAGGCTACACAGAAAATGGACAAGAAACAACAGATATAACAAAAATTTACTATTATGAATTAACCGAAATTGGTGGAAGTATCGTTTTTGGAAAATTCTATCCACAAACTCAAAAATTTAGTTGTGAAGAAAGTCAAAATTGCGAAAATTTGAGTTTTGAAATAACTGGTTCAATAAATAATTATGGTCAAGTTTGGTCTTCAAGTGTTCAAATTAACATCAAACCATATGTAAAGGTTACAGATATTTGGATTAAAAATTACACTCCAAAAATATATCTTGATGCAACAAATAATGAATATGTGATTTATCCATATGTTGTTCCAGAAAATGCAACAAATGTAAATTACACAGTTCAAGTTTCACCAGATGCAGATTCTGATTTGTCAAGTTTGTCATATATATATGATGCTGAAAAAATTACATTAAAATATTCTGGGGGGAAAGGTGGAAGAGGTAAAATTTGTATAATTCCATATTCAAGTTATACATCAGATGGTGATTACGATTACAGTTTGGAAATTGAAATAACCATTGGAAATGGACTTACAAAAGATGCTCCCTTACACATTTCAACATGGCA
>CALDLU010000211.1:0-4435 GCA_937915245.1 uncultured Clostridia bacterium
GCCCAGTCAAGATTGTCTTGGTTGCAAATGATTTACCGCTACCTGATTTGCCTATGATAACCATATTACTGTTGACACGTTCGTCATCACGCTTGAAAAAGTCCACAAATGTTGGCAACTTATTTTCTCCGATTAAGATTCCATTTTCATCTAGTATTGCATTGCTAACAAATGGGAAGCAGGATGCAATAGCAGAAGAGTTAAGTCCTCTTGATATTTTGGTTTTGTTGTCCTTTGTTATAAGGCTTGTCATATATCCATCAATTTGTCTGCCGAACATTTCAGTAAATCTAAATCCCATTTCTTTTAATTTTCTTCTAACAAATTTTTTGTTCGTGGATTGTTTACCTGTATCGTAGGCAGTGATAGTGATAGATACATCAAAGAACGATTCATTATCATTCTGAAGCCCAATAAGTGTTTGTTGTAAACTTTGCAAGTGTGTTTCTTTATCAATCTGACTTGATGCCTTTCCAATATCTCTTTGACTTAACAATTCATTGATTGCACTATCAATTCTTTTAATTGCTTTAAGTCTATCAACAGGTTCTGCTTTAAGGACAACTTTAGTGTTTGGAATATCAAACAACTCTTGACCCCATGCATTTGGAACTTGCAACGGATAATCGGTTATCATAAAGTGTGAGAGTGTGCGATCGTCTTGAATAACTTTTGTTGATTTGAAACTGACCACATCAGGCACGCTCTTTGAAATGTAGTCGGCTTCATTTATTTTCTCAAAATCTCTTTCATCAAAATTGTTTGAGTAAGAGTATTTGATAAACAACGCTAGTTCTTTATTTGTTAATTGTTTTGCATCCAAATTACTACCTTTTAGCATTTGGATTGCTATGTTTAATGTGTTTTGCAGGCTCTTTTTATCTACATCGTGAATAACGATATAATAAGAACTTGCATATATTTTTTCTTCTGAATTTATCTTATCAATGATGTTGATTCTATCTTCCAAAATCTCGGCTCTTGACCTAAATTCATTTTCCGAAAGCTGTTTGTTTTCGTTGGCTTCAATAATAGATTGAAGTCTTGTGCATTCATTTGTAACATAGCCATCAAAGATTATCGGTCTTTCAAGTTTGACAATGTCTAGTTCTTGGAACACGCCAATATTTTTTAAGATGTTTGATAGCACGCCATCAATAAAATAATTTTGTTTGTATTCACTCAGCATATTGAATTCAATAGGCTTGATTTCAATAACACCTGTAAATCCGTTTTCTTTTTGTCGAATAAAATTATCTTCAATTTTGTAGTATGGAACGACTGTTCCTATGTTTGACTTGCCATGTTTTGATTTTGCAAAATTCTTTTTAGCAAATACAAACTTTAAGCCATAACCAATTGCATTGTAAAGTTTAACATCTCCAATTGGTATGAATAGCGGGGCGAAGATAATAAGAATTGCCATCGCCACTATCCATTTGTTTGGTAGATTGCTTGAAACTGCAAGTGCCAAAAAGCCAAGACCAATCACAGCAAGAACCACATCAGTTATGGTTACATTCTTGTAGAATTGCAACTTAACCTTAGTGTTTTTCGGTATTATTCGCATCATTATTCTCCTTTACAATGTTTGGCTTTTTTAATGTTTGTGCGTGATTGAAAACGCTATCTCCACGAATAACATTGTTAAGTCTTGGGATAAAGTTTTTACCAGCACCAACAATTCCACCTGATGCAATATCTTTCATAACACCAAGAGGCAGTGAGGCTATTCTTGTAGGCATTCGTCCGTATCTTGTTCCTTTGGTTGAGTCCTCAGAACCTACAATTGATTTAGATGCAGGCTGGGTGAAAGTGCTTTTCATCCCACCAGCAAAACCACCAGACTTATTTGCGTTTGCAAATGTCTTGCCACCAAGTATTGCTCCGCCAACTCCAAGTGCAGTTGTGCCAATTGCACGAGTGATATTTTTACCTGTTCTCATATTTGCAATAAGTTCTCTTGTTTCGCTTCCACCAGCATGGCTACCTGTAAGATTAGCAATTACAATATTTGCTTTTGTGACAGCAAATGCTCCACCAATTAAGAATAGAATTTTAACTATACCATTCTTAAATGCGTTTCCAAAGAATGCGATTTGCTGAACCTGTGGAATTATGATAAAGAACAAATTCATTGACAGTATTATTCCGTATGCTCCAAGCACCTTACCGATTAGCATCTCTTTCCATTGTTTAAATCTTTGTCCATCATCCGTTGGTATCGTGGACACGCTAATCGGCGATACGATGTATAAGAGAATAATGTCAAATATCCTTTGTATAAAACTTATCGCACTCATCACGAACATTACCAAAATAACTAGACTTCCTATAATGCCAACGAAGAAGTCAAGGCTTCTTATTTTGTAGTACTGACTAACGACATCCATATCGTTATAATCAAGTTCGCCTGTGATGAATTTTATTTCAATTTCTTGTCTTTCAGATTCATCTCCAATGTAAGCATAATATCCGCTTGTAACTAAAATTTGACCACCAATAGTTGCATCTTGTCCTTGCTCTAAAACATACGGATTCATACTTTTATTGACAGCACTAACGACTGTGTTTGAAAGTGTAATTCCTGTTAAGAGTATGAAAGGCACCATCATAAAAATAATGAAGCTTTGACACGCTTTGCCAAGAATTAAAGTTTTGCTTTTCTTGTTTTCTCCGTTTGCATATTCGCTACGAACAATTGCTATTATGACGAATAGCACAAGTAGGATTACTGCTATTAGCACGACTAACCAAAAGGCTTTTTTAACTGCATCAGAAAGTAAAAAGTGAGATAATAAATCCGACTCCTGACCACCAACTTTGACAGGCTCAATCCCAGCTAGCATATAGAAAATATCTTTGATAAAATCTATGATGTAGCAGATGGATTTTTGTATGCCATAGAATAGGTCAAATATCCAATTTGTAAGCCAATCCATTTTTACTCCGATAGGAATATTACCAGACTATCAAACTGATATTTTGTGTCTGATTTTTCTTCCGAATTTTTGATTTCTTCAACCTCAATATAGAGGTCTGTTTTGTTGTCGCAAGCAATCGCTTTTTCAAAGAATAAATCAACACTTTTTGTTGTATTATTTTTTGCTTCAACTGTTTGCGAAGTGATGATCTCGTCATCTATAAAAGTAGTAAATTTTAGGGTGCAGTTTTCCGAACTTCTTATAATAAAAACCAGCCCTCTAATTTGACAACTTTGTTTAATGTAAATATCTAATTTGCAGTATGCTTTGCTTTGAATGTTAGAGTTAAACTCTATGTTGTCTACCAAAGTTCTCATCTGATAATAAACGCTATTTCCATCTTTGTCCTGTGCATCCACACCATCAAATATTTCACTATATTGTTTTTCAGAAACAACTCCTGACACACAACCTGTGAGAGTTAAACTTGCGATTAAAATTATCAAAATAAATGTAATGATGTTTGTTATCTTAAGAACTTTTTTCATATCTCATTTTCCTTTAAGCTGTAATTTGTGTGCTTACCCAATCTTGTAAAATTGGCATTAAAACTTTTAGACCCACGATCAAAACGAAGATTACAACGAAGCCAATGATTGCGCCGATCAAATCTTTTTTTGCTTTCTCACGAGAACCTGCTTCATCGCTCTTTGCAAGTTTCACTCCAAGGATGATACAGTAGATTGTACCGAGTGCACCGACCAATCCAATGGCGGGCCACAATATCGCATTGATGACTTCTAGTACAGGCTCCAAGACAGGGCTAAAATTTATTGATGCTAACATATTTTTCATGTATATAATTTCCTCCAAAATTTAATTAAATTTATCTCAATTAAAAATGGAAGTTCGTGTAAGCAAAGCGACTGCAAGTAAAGTGGGTTTCCCACTTGTACTATGAGGATGGAGGGCAAAACAAAATGATACAATTTGTTTCTTGGGGTTAAACTGCTGTTTCAGCAAATGTGCCGAATTTACGGCATTTTAAGCCCCATCAAATACATTTTGTTGCACTCCTTTTCCTGCTTAGTAAAGATTTCATAGAATTACCCACAAAATCTTATTTCTTTTCAATACTATCAATTTCTTCGGTGGTTTCTTCAATCTCAGTTATCTCGGTCTTGTTTTTGTAATAGCCAACCTTGTTTTTCACAAGGAATATTATCAAAATTACTACCACTGCAAGCAATGCTCCAAAGAGTGCAATTGTCGCTCCGTTGAACGAGTAGACGATTGTAAATTCATACACTGTTTGGTTGCCAGCTTCATCCACTACAACGAGTTGATATTTGCCAGCGTCTTTCAATTTTTCGCCCAACTTATATTCAAATTCTCCGTCATCATTTGATGCGAAAATATAGATTGGATTTTCGCTTGGGTTTCGTGTAGACACTTCTGATTTTGTGTAGCCACCATTTTCAGTTCCGACCAAATCAATTGTTGGAGGTGTG
>CALDLU010000212.1:0-15600 GCA_937915245.1 uncultured Clostridia bacterium
AAAGAAAAAACACGCCCAAGAAATGAAGATTTGAAATGATAATTTCAAATCAAATCAAAAGGGCGATGTTTTTTCTAATGGCTGGGGTAGTAGGATTTGAACCTACGGATGTTGGAGTCAGAGTCCAATGCCTTACCGCTTGGCGATACCCCATTGTGCTATATGAAATAGTTACTTTGCTATTTTAATATTTTTTTGTTCGCAAGTAAAGTAAAATTTGCATTTATGAAAAACTTAAGTAGGATTTTTTGAATAATAAAGAAAGAGTAAACAGATTAAATTTCGCCATTTTTTGCTACATAAAAAACATTTTGAAGATAGATATTTTTCTCTATAAGAACCTATAATGATAGTATATTTTATATCAATGATAAGATAAAAATTTTACTAAACTATCATTAAATATATATTTTATGAATTAAGTAATAGACTTTTTCAAACTAAAAGTTTATTATTTTTATATGGCACAAATAAAAAAATTCATAAATATTTCATTAATTTTGCTTACTATATTGATAGGTGCTTTTATTTTATTTTCATTTTCAAAAACTAATTCTTCAAATGAATATAGGATTAGTAGTGAATATCAAGAAATAGAGCAAATAGAAGTGGGTAAAAAAATTTTTTCATCGAGCAATACTTTAAAAAATTCAAACTCAAGTTCATTGGCATATTATTGCAGTAAAGATACAAATGTAATAATAACCGAAAACCAAAGTGCTGAAGGACTTTGTTGGGACTTTTCAACGCTAAAGTCTTTGGAAATATTGTATTCAGTAAAATATCATGAAGTATTTGATTTCTCTGAAGCGTGGATAGCACTTTGTACAAAAATGAATGATAATAGTTATGTTATTGGTGGGGGAGAGAAAGATATTGTTAAAAATAGTTTTTGGGGGACTACAAGGGTACCTTTTCAACAAAACATTCTTTCATTAATTAGCAAATATGGCATTGTTATGGAAAGTGATATGCCGTATGAAGTGATATACCACATTGATGACACGAATTATGAAGATTATTATAATCTGTATTCTCAATATAAAGTAAACCTTCCATATTCTGCAAAAGTTACAGATATTTTTCCTAATTATAATGAACCAACAGATTGGGAAAAGTTTTGGGGAACATACAACAAGCAAGAAAGAATGGATAATATTAAAAACTTTATTGTAAATAATGGTTCTGTTATGGCAAGAATAAATATGTCAAAAAGCGTAGAATTAGATAATGAAAAAGTTGTTGTTTATGATTCAAACAATAGCAATTTTTCAAATCATGCCGTAGCGATAGTTGGTTGGGATGATAATTTTTCAGTTTCTTTAACAAATGGTTCAAGCATTAGTGGTGCATGGATTGCTTTAAACAGTTATGGGAGTAATTTTGGGAAAGATGGATTATTTTACATAATGTATGATGACATGATTGTTTGTGACAACATTTATGGTTTTAAAATTTCCGATGACAATCGAAATCTTAATATTATAAATATAGTTTCAACTGCAACTTTTAACAATAAAGCAGCAAATGTTATGAATAGTTCTAGTTATATAAAAAATAGCAATTGTGAAGTCACCAACATATTTAATCCCCGAGTTAACAAGCAAGTATTTTATTTTTATAAATCAAATCAAAATTATAAAAACTATTCATTGAAGATAAAAGTTGAGTATAACCATATTTTAGTAAATCAGTTTACCGTAAAAAGTAGTCCATTTGAAATTAAAAACTTCACTAATTCTGGTTCATATTCCATAATTTTTGAATATGATAAAGAAAGTGATGGGATTATCGATGAAAAATATTGTCATCAAGTAATTATTTGGACAGGTCTTGATTTCGGCTCGGTCGTGACCAATTTAATAGAAGGCAATAATGATAGATACTATCAATTGTATAATAATTATCATAATAAAGAGAATCAAATACTTGTTTATACGTATCAAAACTCGGCATCGGTGACTTTTTATTTTAATTCTTATTCTAACTTAATATCAGTAAATCATGACAAAATAAATATAATTGATGAAATGACATATTCAAATGATTATACTTATGCGAATGGTAGATATAGTGTAGTGTTTAATAATTTAAATATTAAAAGGGAAAAATATGAATATTCCATAAGTTTTGTTTCAATCGATGATATAGTGGAAGTGTATGACATTATTATTTTTAGAATGAAAGACAATGAAACAATAGCATACTTTGATTATTATAATGCTGATATAAAGATTAATAGGTCAAACTATAAAATTTCACCTGTTAATGCTTACACAAATTTTAAAGTTTTTTGTAATTTTAAAGATGGTTATTACCTAAGCACTATAATGGATTCCAAGAACAATATTTACTATGGCAATACTGAAGATGGATACACATTGAACGTTAGTAAACTAAATAAAACAAATTTTGAAAAAAATTATTATAGTTATGCAAATTATACAAAAAATTATTTTTATACTTGTATTCTTTATTCAAATTTTGTCGTTGATGATTTTAGATACGACAACAATGTAGAAATAATAACATTGTATGGTTGGGAAAGTGTACATGAAATACCAGTTGCTTCTGGTGGATCTGGAAGTTACACATATTCTTTTGCAGAACCCGTGCAAGATAATGTGAAATTGTTAGACAATAACAAATTCCAATTTTCTGCACTCAAAGCTGGTATTTTTACGATAAACTTTTGTGCAAAGGACAATATTAGGAAACAATATAAATACTTTAGTATGACTTTTCATGTTTCTCCACGAAAAATAGAAATTCTTATTGATAACAAAAATAGTTACTATGGCGATGATATTAAAAATTTAACTTATTCAATTATTAGTAAAGATATAATTAACAATGATATAGTAAATATATACTTAGAAACAACTGTAACCAAAACATCTTCTGTAGGATCGTATGAGATTATAGCGAATACTGATAATGAAAACTATATCATAGTTTACAATGAAGCAAAATATAATATACAAAGGAAAGTAATTTCTCTAAAAGAAAACTATTACGAATTAGAATACACTGGAGATTTACAATGTCCAAATTTAAAATTTACAGATATAATTGGAGATGTTAATTATAATTTAACAAAACAAATTGAGATTGGTCAATATGAAGAAACGATAAACCTTATAGGAGATAGTGCCCAAAATTATATTCTTGAAAACAATATCGTAAATTTTTCAATAATAAAAGCGACACCAAAATATACAATACCATTTTTTGATGACATAACTCTTGAAAAGTATAATACTCTTTGCGATATCACTTTACCTGAGAATTATACTTGGGAGAATGTAAATCAGACTTTACAATATGGAGCCAATATATGTAGAATAATTTACACTCCAGATGATTTGGTGCATTATAAAGTTATCTCATTCGAAATGGTTATATTAATCAGAGAGCCAATTTCAGCATTAGTAATTACATACTGTATAATAGGCACAATAATTATCTCAATGGGAATTGCATTATTTATAATTAAAAAGAAAAAGAAAAAAATAAAACTATAGATTGCTGCTATTTTATTATTATTAATTTGAAATTCCGCTAAAATTACTATTTATAAAAAAGCGAACTTTAAAAATATTTTAAAGCTCGCTTTTTTGGTGCGGATGAAGGGACTTGAACCCCCACTCTTACGAACAAGATCCTAAGTCTTGCGTGTCTGCCAATTTCACCACATCCGCAAATTGCAATTTAGATTAACATAGAATATGCAAATAGTCAAGAGATTTTAAGTTATTTTTACATTGACAATAAGAGCAAAATACACTAAAATTAAGATGTTAAAATTTTTAATTTTACAAGGGAAAATTATGCTTTGCGAAAACTGTGGAGAAAGAATTGCAACCACTTACTGTCATATTAAAATCAATGGCAAGGTAGTTCAAAAAAATTTGTGTGTACAGTGTAAAAATGCACTGATTTTAAGTGATGAAATTTCTGTCAATCCAGAATTTAAAATAAAAAATCAATTTTGCCATAATTGTGGAACAACATTAAAAGATTTTGTTGCATCTGGATTTTTTGGTTGTGAAAAGTGTTATACAGAATTTGAAAAGGTTGCAATGTCAGCAATAAAGTCAACACAGGCATCTAATGAAAACCTTGGGAAAATACCATCAAGATTTGCAAAAAAACAAGAGATAGAAGAACTTGAACATTTGCTTGATATGGCAATGAATAATGGTGATTTGATGCAAGTTAATAGGCTTGGTGCAAAATTAAAAATGTTAAAAGGAGAAAGATAATGGAAAGTATTATTATTTCTTCAAAAGTTAGACTTGCACGAAACATTCAAGAATTGCCTTTCCCAAATAAACTTTCTGATTTTGAAAATGCAAAAGGTGTTGCAAAGGCAATATATGAAATTTTTGGCGATGAGTTTACTTACACAAGTTTAAAGAATATGCCACAACAAAAACAAATGTTGCTTTTGGCAAAAGGTATAATAACAAATGCTCTTTCTGACAATAAAGATATTGCAAGTTTTGCAAGCAATCCTGATAAAAATATTGTAATTTTGATAAATGAAGATGACCATATAAGAGAAATTTGCAAATTGTCAGGTTATAATCTTGATTTATGTTACGATAGATTAAACAAAGTTGATAACAAAATATTGAATAAGTTGGATATATCATATTCCAAAAACTTAGGGTTTTTGACATCAAGCCCAAAAAATGTTGGAACAGCAATGAAAGCGAGTGTTGAATTGTTTTTACCTGCACTAAACTTTAATAATGCGATTGAGCAAATAAGTCAAAGTTTATTACAAAGTGGTTTAATATTAAAAAACGATGAAACTTACGGAAAAGATGGCTATTTTTATATTTTACATAATAAATACACTTTGGGACTTAGTGAAAGTGATATCATAAACGCAGTTAAAAAAGGTGCACAAGTTTTGGTAGATTTGGAACAAAAAGCAAGAAAAACATTACTTGATGTAAATAAAACTGTTATAATGGATATGTGTTTAAGAAGTTATGGGATACTTACAAATTCATATATTTTACCTTATGATGAATGTATTGAAAAATTATCCAAAATTAGATTTGGAATGGTTTTGGGATTAGTAAAAATAAAAAATCCAAGTATTATTGATGATTTGTTTTATCAAACAAATTTAGCACATTTGCAAGATTATTATAGTCTTGAATTAAATAGCATTGAAGAAAAAATATTTAGAGCAAAATTTGTTATGGAAAGTTTGGAAAATAAACTTATAAAGGGAGTTAGATAATGAGTAATCCAGCAACTGAAAATATGGAAAAGGTAATAAAAAATGCAGGAAAACTTGCATTAAAATTGGGTGGCAATCAAGTTGGAACAGAACACCTTTTGTATGGAATAAGCAGTGTTAAAGGTTGTATGGCATCAAAAATTTTGGCAGAATATGGCATAAACACAGATAATCTTTTGCCACTGTTAGAAGAAAATTCAACCCAAGGAATGGCTATTGGTGTTGATGTTGAATTAACTCCAAGAAGCAAAGAAATACTTGGAATGGCAAAACAAACAGCATCAAGTTTATCACATAATTTTGTTGGCCCAGAACATTTACTTTATGCGTTACTAACAAATCAAAATAGTTTTGCAGTAAGACTTATTTCAACATATTTTAGAGTTAATGTAACAGAAATAAAACAAAAACTTATCACATTTTTACAAGGTAGCAATGAATTTAATGTTGATACTCTTGAAAAAACAGATGTATCAAAAACCCTTCCAGAAAAATTGCTAGATATGGGCTATGATGTAACGCTTAAAGCAAGACAAAACAAAATTGACCCAATTATTGGCAGAGAAGATGAAATTGAAAGAATAATTGAAATTTTGTGTAGAAAAACAAAAAACAACCCAATTTTAATAGGTGAAGCAGGCGTTGGTAAAACAGCAGTTGTTGAAGGACTTGCACTTGCCATTGTGAACGGAAATGTTCCTGAACAATTAAAAGACAAGATTATATATTCTATGGAAATTGGTGGTCTTATGGCTGGCACAAAATATCGTGGCAGTATGGAAGAAAAACTGAAAGATGCAATAGAAACAATCATTGCAAGCAAAAATATTATAGTATTTATTGATGAAATTCACACACTTGCACAAGCAGGAAGTGAAAAAGGTGAAACAAGTCCTGCTGATATGTTAAAACCATATCTTGCTCGTGGAGAACTCCAAACTATTGGTGCAACAACCATTGATGAATATCGTAAATATTTTGAAAAAGATAAAGCATTAGACAGAAGATTTCAACCAATAATGGTAAATCCACCAACTGTTGAACAAACTATTGAAATTTTGAAAGGATTAAGAGATAGTTACGAAGCTTTCCACAAAGTTACAATAACAGACCAAGCAATCGAAGCAGCAGCAACACTTTCTGATAGATACATAATGGACAGAAGTTTGCCAGATAAGGCGATTGACCTTATTGATGAAGCATCAAGTAGAGCAAAAGTAAACTTTAATTTAAAACCAAGTGTAATAAAAGAAAAAGAAGATTTAATCAAACAACTATCAGCAAACAGAGATGAAGCAAGCATTGGTCGTAATTATGAAAAGGCAGCAAAAATTCAATCACAAATTGAAGTGGTAACCAAAGAACTTAATGAACTTAACGATAAATATGCAAAAACAAACAACTCAAACTCTATTGGCGCAAATGAAATTGCAGAAGTTGTTTCAAAGTGGACAGGAATTGAAGTTACAAGAATAACTGAAACTGAACGAGAAAAACTTATAAACTTGGAAAACATCTTACATAAAAGAGTTGTTGGACAAGATGAAGCTGTTAATGCAGTGAGCAAAGCAATAAGGCGTGCAAGAGTTGGACTTCACGACAATAAAAAACCTATTGGTTCTTTCTTGTTTATGGGACAAACTGGTGTTGGTAAAACCGAGTTATGTAAAGCAATCGCAGAAGCAATGTTTGATGATGAAAATAATATAATTCGTATTGATATGAGTGAATATATGGAATCTCATAGTGTTGCAAAATTAATTGGTGCACCACCAGGATATGTGGGATATGACGATGGTGGACAATTAACTGAACAGGTAAGGCGTAGACCATACAGTGTTGTTCTGTTTGATGAAATAGAAAAAGCACACCCAGATATTTTTAATGCACTTTTGCAAGTGCTTGATGATGGCAGATTAACAGATGGACAGGGCAGAGTTGTTAATTTTAGGAATTGTATTATCATTATGACTTCAAATATTGGTAGTGAAGAAGTGATAAAATATAGACAGCAATGTATAAATGCTGACCCTAACTATGATGAACAAAAAGATGAAAATATAAATCAGTTATATTTAAGAGAACTCAAAAGTTATTTAAAACCAGAGTTTATAAATCGTATTGATGTTGTTTGTATATTCCATCCATTAACACTTTCAGATTTAACAAAAATCGCAACAATAATGATTGCCAATATCAACAAGCGTTTAACAAATCAAGGACTTGAACTAAAAATGACATCAAGAGCGCTTGATTATATAATAAAAAAAGGTACAAATTTAATATATGGTGCAAGACCATTAAAGAGATATATTCAACAAGAAGTTGAAGATAGAATTGCAGAAAAAATGCTACTTGGTGAAATTGATAGACAAGGTAGCGTTATCATTGATTTTAATGGGAAAGACCTTACATTTGTTAGTAAATAAATGCAAATCTTTGGGGTAAAACAGTTGTCCCAAAATAAGAGTATTAACATTTTCTAGTCTTGACACACATTATATAGTGTGTTAAACTTTAAATGCAATCAAAGGAGGAAAAATGGCTTTTAAAAAGAGTGGCTTAAATTATACTCAAGACTCTAATAATCCTACAACTTACACTGATAGAACCAAAATAAACGAACATAACGAAGCGATTATTGAAAGAGTAAGAGATGATAGAAATGATGAAATTAGAGTAATCGCAAAACAATCAACAAGAGTAAATTCACATGCATTGCTTGCAACAGCAATAGATATGCATATTGGTGGGCAAGGTTTTGAAGCAAAAAGATGCGAACTTGCACTTGATGAAGTTGCAAAGTGTTTTAACTTGCATTTGCATATTGGTGGAGATGCATTTGATAATGCAAATAATGACCCAAATTGTAACAGAGTAAGACCAAGTGAAGCACCAACTTATGCTTATAACTTATTAAATAAACCAAATATCAAATCAAAAATTATTGCGATACTTGGTGGAAATCATGATGGCGAATATGGTAATAGAAACAAAAATTCTGATATGTCAATCGCCAATCGTTTGGCAGATGGACTTGGAGTGGACTATATTCCATATGCAATGATATATTCAATTCCACTCTTAACGCCAGATACCTTGGAAGTAAAATATCAACATTATTTGTTTATTCACAATGCTGGAAACATTGACAAAGCAACAAGATTAATGCAAGTTATTTATGATGAAACAGGCATTTTGGTTGATGGAATAATGATAGAACATTTGCATAAAGGTCAAGAAGGGTTATATAGTGTACCTGTTGCCGTTTATGATAAACAAGGCAAGCGTCTTGGCGACCAAAACCATGATTTGTTTATTGGAATGGGTTATTCATTCCAAAATGCAAACACAATGTATGGTGCAGAAAAAATGTTTGCGAACAAAACAAATATGAAATTATATGATTTAAGTTGGCAAATTAATCCATATTCAACAAAAGCAAATGAAGCGTTTGAACCAAAATATAAGCCTTTTATAAATCCTTTCCATGCTCTTTCTATGACAGAAGATAAACCAAGTTTGGCATTAAGACTCTATCAAAAAGATTGGGCATTACCAGAAAAGTTAATTAGAAAAGAAAACTTACAAACAAAATCAATCGTGGAACTTGCCACAAAATTAGACCAAGCAGAAAAGTCTTATCAAGAAACTCTTAGAAAATATGTTGAAATGTATAAATCAAAACACACAGAAAAGCAAACCGTTTCAACAGATTCAAAAATAGACAAAGTTAAACCTGTTGATAATTCAACAAGTTTGGAGGTGTAATATGGCAGGTGTTAATCCCAATAATAATAAGCAAAAACGAAATGATATTATTGAATTGTGGTACAGACTAACAGGTGAAACTTTTGGAAAAGTAAATCTTACAACAAATCTTGATTTGGAAGAAAGTGAACCTGCTGGAACAAAAGAATATTTGGAACTTTTAAAGAAAAAAGATATTCCACTTGTTTGGAATCAAGAAATTGAAGTTAAAGGTAACAAAAATTTGCATGTATGTTTTTTGCATGATTTCAATATGTATGATTTGGCAAATCCACAAAAAGGTGCAGAAGATAGAACATCTTTTAGAGCAATAAAACAAGCAATAAACAACAAGAAAGGCAACGACAAAGTTTTAGTATTTTTCAGTGGAGATATTGTTGGTAAAGAATTTACTATTACAGCATTAAACAATGCGTCAATAGAAAATAAGAAAATTTTGTTCTGGGGACTTGAACAAAGAATGGCAAAGTTCCTTGACTATTTGACATATGTTGCAGAAAATGGTGCAGATGAAATCATTTTAATGAATGGTAGAGATGAACATAATGCAAACAAAATGTTAAATCGTGATATTTTAAGAGATGCACTCCTTGATAAATTTAATTGCATTTTGTTAAAGTATGCAGTTGAAAAAGTTAATGCAAAACTTAAAAAGAGAAATAAAAAGATAAAAATTAGTTATGTTAGTGGCGTTAAAAAAGTATTTAATATTGCAAGAGAAATAAATGGCGAAAAAACATATTTTGATATAAGCGTTCACACAAATTTAAGAAGTAATTCAAAAACATTGGCAGGCAATTATAATGCAGCACAAAGACAACATGGAGAACTTGCAAATGCAGATTTAATCTTTGTTTCTTCCGAAAATGCTGTTGGTAATTATTCAAATGTTATTTTCGTGTCAGGACTTGCAAGATACCAAAATACATCAAAAACTTATGTGCCACAAACATCTGTTAAGGGTTACAATTACTTTGATTTAATCTTGGGTGAGAATAATCATGAAATTGAAGCTGTAAGGTCAACAAATTTTACAAATGAGAAAACTCATAGTTTTGAGAAAAAGGTTGCAGTTGAAGAAGCAAAAGTAGACTATTTGGGTGAACTTTGTAAACAAAAAGTTGATGAAAAATTGGCAGGCTTTTATAATAAAGATGTTGATTACAAAAAATTGTATGAACAATTAAATGCAAAAGGAGAATAGTATGGAAAAATGTCCTGTTTGTAATAATGAAGTAAAAGATGATTTTAATGTTTGTCCATATTGTCTTGAACCATTAAATGATATGGCAAAAAAATTGTTTTTAGATAAAGAAAAAAATGCACAACTAAAACTTTTGTCTGCACTTATTGAAAAAACAAACGATGAAAAAACATTAAAGATGTATAAAAATATAGTTGATGTTATAACAAAAAAATGAAGGTAAAAACCTTCATTTTTTTACACAATTTTTACATTGCCACACAAAACATCAAAATATGAAAATGTTTGTAATTTATCGTTGGAAATTATTGTAAACACACTTGGATATATACTTTCAATTTTTCCTTGAATGGTATCAAATTTTTTTCTTCCACGATTAACGCAAAGTTCAACATCTTTTCCTTTTAATTCCATAATTTGTGTTTTTATATTACCAAGGGCTTGCGTATTTATTTTTATCATATAATCGCTCCTATGATAATTTATTGCCCAAAAAAGAAAAAATAGACAAATTTTTGTCTATTTTTTACTTTTTCTTGTTTTTGTTGGAGCGATGTCTTCATCTTCATCATCATCATCGTAGTCATCATCTTCTTCATCTTCGTCTTCATCATCATCAAGGTCGTCATCGTCAAGGTCATCTAATTCATCAAGTTCCTTGTCTAATTCATCTTTTTCTCTTGAATCAGAGTCATCATTTTTTTCATCTTCATCATCATCAAAGATAATATCATCATCGTCAAGGTCATCATCAAGAATGTCATCATCTTCATCAAGGTCGCTATCTTTTGATGTTGCATCACTGTCTTCATCTTCATTATAGTTTTCATTTTCATCTTGATTAACATATTTTGACCAATCGTCTGGGTCTTGGTCGGCTATTGTTTCTGGATTAATATTTCTTTCTTCCATACATTGAGAACACATTATTTCATCACTAGAGATATAGTTTGTTTTGCAAACAGGGCAGAGTTCCATATCTTCTTTATCTCCACCAACTTGCATTTCTGCTTTACAAACACTGCAAAGCCCTTCATCTTCCAAAATATAATTTAATTCACATCTAGGACATCTTATATATTTTTGTTTTGCCATAAATTCCCCTTTACAAATAAAATCACTGACATTATAGAGTGTAACTTTAATCTTGTCTAGTATTTTTTAAAAATTTATTTTATTTTTTTATCTTGATTTTGTATATGATATGTACTTACATTTTGTTTATACACAAATTTTTTTGGTTTGACAAAAAATAGTATTCTGAATATACTTACATAGTAAAAAACATAAAAGGAGATACAGATGATACAAATTAAAAATATAACAAAAGACTATGTTTCTGGCGATAGTAAAGTTACTGCACTTGATGATGTTTCAATAAGTTTTAGAGAAAATGAATTTGTTTCAATTTTGGGACAAAGTGGTTGTGGTAAAACAACGCTCCTTAATGTTTTGGGTGGACTTGATAGATACACAAGTGGTGATATTATCATAAATGGTAAATCTACAAAAGAATTTAAGGATAAAGATTGGGACGCATATAGAAATCATTACATAGGTTTTATATTTCAATCATATAACCTTATTCCGCATTTAACAGTTTTAGAGAATGTGGAAATTGCTTTATCTATTGCAGGAATGAGTTCAAAAGAAAAAAGAGAAAAAGCAACAAAAGCACTTGAAAGAGTTGGGTTGGGGAAACAGTTGAAAAAACGCCCAAATCAACTTTCTGGTGGACAAATGCAAAGAGTTGCCATTGCAAGAGCAATAGTAAATAATCCAAAAATTATTTTGGCAGATGAACCAACAGGTGCATTAGATAGTGCAACAAGTGTTCAAATTATGGATTTACTAAAAGAAATTGCAGGCGACCATCTTATTATTATGGTAACTCACAATCAAGAACTTGCAAAAGAGTATTCAACAAGAATAATCAGTTTGCTTGATGGAAAGGTTGTTGGAGATACAATGCCATATAACGCAGATGAAAAAGAAACAAAAAAATTTGAAGAAAATGAACAGCAAAAAGTAGAACCATCAAAAAAACAAAAAACAAAAAAGATAAAATCTGCAATGGGATTTTTTACAGCAATAATGCTTTCATTAAAAAACTTGCTCACCAAAAAAGGCAGAACATTTATGACAAGTTTTGCAGGTAGCATTGGAATTATCGGTATTGCACTTGTTTTGGCTGTTTCAAATGGTTTTACTGGCTATGTTAATAATATGCAGTCAAATGCGTTAGGGAATTACCCTTTGTCTGTTTCTGCAATAACAATGGACACAAGCAAATTTGCTTCAATGCAACCAGCAGAAGATAGCGAACAAGGTTCAAATGAAGATGTTGTTGTACCTTACAATCCAACAGAAAGATACACACAATATGGGCATTATAATCAACTAACCCAAGACTTTATAAATGAAGTGAAAGATTTTGAGCAAAAAGACAAACAAAAATCAAACCCAAAATTTAATGCAATAGACTTTAATTATTATGTTCCAGTAAAAATGATAACAAAAAATAGTTTAGGTGAGTATAAGTTTGTTCAAAGACAAAACACAATCAGTATTATGGACGGAAGCACAAGCTCACTTTTATATCCAATGTTAGAAAACACTGATTATGTTTTAAGTCAATATGAACTAATTTACAATAATTTGCCAACAAAAGATGAAAGTGATGATTTTACAAAAGGAATGTTATTAGTTGTTGGTAAAGGTAATAAAATTAACTTTAAAACATTGAATAGTTTGGGAATTGCAACGCCAACTGAAGAAGACGGAACAAATTACAAAAAGATAAACTTTTCGGATATTATAAATCAAGAATACAAACTTTTATTTAATGATGATTATTACACAGCAGATAATGAAAATTTTGATGATATAACTTCATTTTCACAATTGGATACAACTTCACAAACTGAACTTGAAAATATGTATAATTCACTTGAAACAACTATAAAGATTACAGGTGTTTTAAGACTAAAAGAAGATGCAACAAGCGAAATTTTACCAACAGGACTTGTGTATATGCAAGATTTGGAACAATACTATAAAGCAAATTGTGAAAATTCTCTTATAAACAGAAAATCTCAAGCAAATAGACAAAATGGTGATTACACATTATTCCAAGCATATCAAATATCGGTTTCTGAAATGCAGGGAATTATTCCATCATCATTTGCAAGTGTTGATATTATAAACTATTTCCTAAATAGTCAATACAAATATACATTACCAAAAGATGAAGTTTTTGAAATTGCAATGCAAAGTATAGGCACAAGCAAGATACCAACAGCAATAAGATTTTTTCCAAAAGATTTTGATGCCAAAGATAGTGTTATAAAAATGATAAATGAATTTAACGACAAACAAACAGATAACAATAAAAAAATTGTTTGCACAGACACATCTTCGTTGCTTACATCAACTCTTGGCGAACTTATTAAAATCATTTCCTATGTTCTTATTGCATTTGCAGGAATATCACTTATTGTTTCTTCAATAATGATTTCAATAATTACTTATGTTTCAGTAATAGAGAGAACAAAAGAAATTGGTGTTCTTCGTTCAATCGGTGCAAGGAAAAAAGATATTTCTCGTGTATTCAATGCAGAAACACTAATCATTGGTTTTTGTTCTGGATTTTTGGGCGTTGTTGTAAGTTTTATATTAACATTCCCAATAAGTGCAATAATAAAATCAGTGTCAGGTGGAAGCATAACAACAAATCTTGCTGTTTTATCTCCACTCAGTGCAATTATATTGGTTGCAATTAGTGTCGTGTTGACGGTGCTTGCAGGTTTTATACCTTCACAAATGGCAGCAAAAAAAGACCCAGTAAAAGCATTACGAAGCGAATAAAATTTATGTGGCAAAATTTTGCCACATTTTTATGCCAAAAATAATTAAAAAAGTGTGTTTTTTATTTGACTTTTCGGCTAGGGGGGGGGGTAGAATGGATATAGAATAAAAGGGGTGTTCTGTCACCACCAACAAGGAGATAGCATGAAAAAACTAAAACTATTGATATCCATATCCACATTGTGCTTGGCAATTACAGTGCTTTGCTTTGGCGTTTTTTCTGCAGTAAAAGTTTCATATTCTATTGGCGGAACAATAAACTATGAAATTGAAGATGTCTTTGTAAAAATAAAAACAAAAGTTTATAAAAGTCAAGTGCAAAGATCGACAGAAGAATTGCAGAGTGATGTAAATACACTTGCAAAAACCTCGTTGGGAAGTATTGATTCTAATAAGAATTATACAGTTTCTCAGGAGATAGATGAATTTGATTCATTTACTTCAAATCAGGAGTCCAATTCTGTAAGTGGCATAAATATCGCTTTTGGTAGGAATGGCGGAGTTTCATATTATTCATATTATATAGTCATAAATGTTGAGAATTTGTCAACACTTACAAATGTTTATGCAGTGCTTGGAAGCAATAAAGACTTGGACAATTCAAATTTGGTTGTCACAAGTCAAACTTTTCAGGAAAATATTTTAAATGGGACAACCAACAGAAATGTTGTTATAGCATATTCAGTCGTAAATCTTGCACAAGGCATTGACTTGTCTTTTGACTATACTTTGAGTGTAAAGTTTGGGACTTTGCAAAAAAACAATGTGACACTTGATGCAAATGGTGGGACTTTGACACAGACAAGCAGTCAAGCAATTTATAAATCTATGTATGGTTCGTTGCCAACTCCAACAAGACAAGGTTATACATTTGTTGGCTGGTCGTTAAGCAATGAATATACCGAATTAGAGTATATAGAAACAACAGGTACTCAATATATTGACACTGGATATATACCAAATCAAAATTCAAAATTTGATATTACCTTTATGACAAATGAGGCGAATACAAAAGCAGATTGCCCATTTTTTGGAGTAAGAGATGGAATCAATTCAAATGCATACACCTTTTGGTGCCATGGTCAAGGCTACAATGGTAATGAATCACAAGTAATCTTTAATGATGCAGCAGTTTCAATCGGTTATTTTTCATTAAACAAAAAATATAATTTAGTTATTTCAAATGGCAGCTGCAGTTTGAACAATGTGTCATATTCTCTTGCATCGGCATCTGCTGGCGCACCCAAATCATCTTTAATATTGTTCGGATTAAAGACCGGTACATATGTAGATTCAAGAAGATATTATGGTAGGGCATATGATTTTAAAATATATGATAGCAATAAATTGGTTCGCAATTTTGTGCCAGCATTAAATAATAGTACAGGTGTTGTGGGTATGTATGATAAGGCAAATAATAAATTCTATGCAAACAATGGCACTGGGAAATTTGTGGGAGGTTCTACTCTTGGAGTGATTACAAATTCCATAGTGGTGA
>CALDLU010000213.1:0-2274 GCA_937915245.1 uncultured Clostridia bacterium
ATAATTCTTCAACACTATCAAGTCTTAAATTTATTTCTTTGGAGTCATACAAAGGTTGTTCAATCCAAGATTTAAGAAGTCTTGCTCCCATTGATGTTTTGGTTTTATCCATTACACCAATAAGTGAGCCTTTTTTCTTTCTATCACGCATAGTTTCAAGAATTTCAAGATTTCTTCTTGTGTTAATATCAAGAACCATAAACTTTTTATTTTCAAGTTTTTGAATTTTATTGATATGACTTAAATCTCTCTTTTGTGTAAGTTTTATATATCCAAATAATACACCACACGCAATAATTGAATTTTTTTGTTTTATATCAAATTTAGTTTGATAATCTTTACCAAATTGCAAAGATAACTGCATATCGGCATACGACATATTATAGTTTTCAAAGTATTTATATGTAAATTTTGGAATAAGCCCAGTTTTTCTTACAAGTAAACTGTTTTCAAGTTTTTCGTCTGCATTGCAAAGTATTTCACTTGGCATTATTCTTACCAAAATATCATTCAATTCTTTTGTTTTTTCTTCACCTTTAATTTCGCAAGTTCTAAATTCACCCGTTGTTATGTCAAGATATGCAAGCCCAATAGCATTGTCATTCATATTTATACAAGCGATATAGTTATTTGACTTATCATCCAATAAAGATTCATCAATAACTGTTCCTGGTGTTACAATTCTAACGACATCTCTTTGTACAATTTCTTTTGCACTTGTTTTATTTTTAGGGTCTGTGGTTTGTTCACAAATTGCAACTTTATAACCTTTTGACAAAAGTTTATTAATGTAGCCATCTGCAGCATGATATGGTATTCCACACATAGGTGCTCTTGACTCAAGCCCACAATCTTTACCGGTTAAAGTTAAATCAAGTACTCTTGACATTTCTATTGCATCATCAAAGAAAAACTCGTAAAAATCACCTAGTCTATAAAATAAGACTGTATCTGGATAATCCATTTTTGTACGCACATATTGTATCATCATAGGTGTACATTTTTTTTCATCTAAAATCTTTTGTAAATCCATTTTTAATCCTTTTTTTGTGATTTAATTTCTTTTTCCAAGTCAAGCAAATAATTTACTCTTCTATTTTTTTCGCAATCTTCAATTTGGTCAGGCATTTTTTCTGCAACTGTACCACTTCTCTTTGAATACATAAAAGCGAATATACCATCATATTTAACTTTTTTAACAAGTTCGCAGGTACTCATAAAATCTTCATCAGTTTCACCTGGAAATCCAACTATAATATCAGTTGTAATTCTAATATTTGGCATTGCCTTTCTTAATTTATCAATAAGTTCAAGATAATGTTCAACAGTGTAATGTCTGTTCATTGCTTTTAAGATTTTATTACTTCCACTTTGAACTGGTAAATGTATTTCCTTTATGATTTTATCGTTATTTTTCATAACTTCAATGAGTTCATCACTTAAATCTTTTGGATGAGATGTCATAAATGTCAATTTAAAATCACCATCTATCTTGCATATATCATCAAGAAGTTCAGCAAAAGTTCCTTGTTGTTTATCATCATTACCATAGGAATTGACATTTTGACCAAGCAAAGTTATAGTTTTATAATTATTTGTTGATATAACTTCTTTTACTTCATTCAATATGTCTTCTTTGCTTCTACTTTTTTCTCTACCACGAACATATGGAACTATGCAATATGTACAAAAATTATTACATCCATACATTATATTAACCCAAGCATTATCTCCACTTGTTCTATATGCGTTGATACCTTCGTGAATATCACCACTTTCCATATAGTCAAGTATTCTTTTCTTTTCTTTTTGTTTTCTTTCTATAAGAGATTTGAGCATAAACAAATTGTGAGTTCCAAGAACAATATCTACAAATGGAAATGTTTTAAAAACATAATCAGCAACTTGTTTTTGCTGAGTCATACAACCACAAACAATTATAATTTTATTTTTATTTTGCTTTTTTGATTGTTTTAATGCACCAATATTCCCAAAAGCCCTATTTTCAGCACCTTCTCTTATTGCACAGGTATTAAAAACAACAATATCTGCCTTTTCTCTATCTTCGGTATTTTCATACCCCATTTCTTCTAATATGCCAGCTATTTTCTCTGATTCATGAACATTCATTTGGCATCCATATGTAACAATATTATATAGCATTTTTTATCCTTTTTTACAAATACTATAATACCACAAATAAAGACAACTTTACAATAAAAATTCCTTATTTTATAACTTAAAATCAATAGTAAAATTCCTTAATAGTTATAA
>CALDLU010000214.1:0-1513 GCA_937915245.1 uncultured Clostridia bacterium
CAAAAGATATTGATGATGACATTTCATCTCTTGGTAAAGATTTACTCAATTTTGAAGAAAAATGCTATAATGACATTAGAGAATATCTTAAAGCATAAAAAAAGAGTATTTACTACTCTTTTTTTGTTGTATCATATACACTTAATTCTTCTCTTTTCTTTTCATCAAGTGGAATACCTAAATGCTCATAAGCCTTTGGAAGTGCAACTCTACCACGATTTGTTCTTGCGATAAAGCCTAATTGCAATAAATAAGGTTCATAAACATCTTCAATGGTTGCATTATCTTCCCCTGTTGATGCCGAAAGTGTGTCAAGTCCAACTGGACCACCACCAAATTTTTTGATTATGCTTTCCAAAATTCGTCTATCTACAAAATCAAGTCCAAATTCATCTATTTCCATAAGTTTTAATGATTGTTCAGCAATTTGTAAAGTTATTTTACCTTCCCCTAAAACTTCTGCAAAATCACGAACTCTTTTTAAAATTCTGTTTGCAAGTCTTGGAGTTCCACGACTTCTTTTTGCCAAACATAAACTTGCATCATCATCAATTTCAATACCAAGAATTTTGCTTGAACGCTTGATAATGATTTGTAACTCTTCTGGAGTATACATTTCCAATCTACAAATAACACCAAATCTATCACGAAGTGGTCCTGTTACCATTCCTGCTCTTGTTGTTGCTCCAATAAGAGTAAAAGGTTGGATTTTTAAACGCATATTTTTTGCACTTGGACCTTTTCCAACGATAAAGTCAAGAGCAAAATCTTCCATTGCTGGATACAGAATTTCTTCAACAGACTTATTCAATCTATGAATTTCATCAATAAAAAGTACATCACCTTTATTAAGGTTTGTAACAATAGCAGCAAGGTCTGCAGCATGTTCTATTGCTGGTCCAGATGTAATTTTTAATTGAGCACCCATTTCATTTGCTATAATATGCGAAAGAGTAGTTTTTCCAAGTCCTGGTGGTCCATATAAAAGTATATGGTCCAATGTGTCGTTTCTCTTTTTTGCTGCTTGAATATAAACTTCTAGGGTCTTTTTTATTTTTTCCTGACCAACATAATCAGCCATTGCTCTTGGGCGAAGTGAATTTTCTATTTCCAAATCACTTGAGTTTTTTGTGCTTGTTATAAATCTATTTTCTTCTGCCATTAGTTACCCATTCCCCTTAAACATTTTGTTATTATTTCTTCCACGCTTAAACCATTTTCTGCATTATCTTTTGCAAGTCTATATGCTTCATTTTTACCAACACCAAGACTTACCAAAGCATCTGTAACTTGGTCTATTGCGTTATAATTCAAATTATCATTGCTTACAACATTAACATTTGGCATTGTTTGGTCTTTTAATTCAACAAGCAATCTTTCTGCCGTTTTTTTGCCAAGACCTTTAATTGTGCAAAGCATTTTTACATCTTGACTTAATATTGCATTAATAAGTTCTGGAATTGTTACACCAGAAAGTATACCTATTGCCATTTTGGGGCCAATTCCACTAACT